>BNVD01000186.1 GCA_025997835.1 Spirochaetia bacterium | reverse complement strand
TATCCGGGTTCTGCTGCCCTGTCCCCGGATTAAGGGTGCAAGCCTCAACCAAACAAAGCATGGCCGCCGCCGCTATATATACTGTTTTTTTCATACAAGACTCCTTCACAAAAAATGGTTTACTCCTACCCACACAGGGCGGCAGTCATAAGCGTGATTTTATCCGCTCATAACTACTTGCCAATATACATCGGATTTTAAGAATATCAAGGTTTTTTTGCGATACTTTCGTACAAATTTGGTGTATCTTGGTTTAAACCCGGGTATAAACTACAGTACATTTGTAGGAATTACAGGAATGGTCACGATAAACGCATGAAAATCCCAAAGATAGTACGAAGACCGGGCGAAAACAAGGTACCGTACGTTTATCCTGCAATTGCCCCGGATATCCGTTGCAACCCCACCCTTTTTGTCATATATTGTATAAAGCGTAAAGGGGCGCATCATGATGGAAAACTTTGGTATTATATGCGGTGTCACGCTAGGCCTGTTCGGGTCTGTTTTCTCGGTTGTCCAGTTCTTTTACCAGCGGCATAAGGACAAGGAGCAGGCCGCAATAGAAGCCCAAAGGGACAAGGAGCAGGCCCAAAGGGAAGCCCAAAGGGACCAAAGGGATAAAGAGCAGGCCCAAAGGGAAGCCCAAAGGGACAAAGAGCAGGCCCAAAGGGAAGCCCAAAGGGACAAAGAGCAGGCCCAAAGGGACAAGCAACAGGATTTGAAAGACCGGCTGACTTTTCTTACACAGGTGATTATCGACAAGGATATACCCCGTGAATCCCGCCAGCCCTTTTTTGACGAGTATGTAGCCAAGGGCGGCAATGGGACGGTTGTCAAGTTCTGGCTGGAAAACAAGTAAGACGGGGGCTTCGCCGTTTTTCCGGGACGGTCGGCTTGTTCTCAAGGCTGGACAGCCGTTGCTTGTCGTACCGCCCTTTCCAGCGGTAGAAGTATGAGCGGTGTATGCCGAAATGCCGGTAGGTGATACTACCCTTGACGGACACATTCAAATTCCGTACAATTATCGTAACTAAAAGGGGAGCTGGATAATTCCGGCTGAGAGGAAGCGAATTGACGCTTTAAACCCATAACCTGATCCGGATAATGCCGGCGTAGGGAAATTCATTGTGTAATTTCAGACGCCTTTGCGGATATCCGTGGGGGCGTTTTTTTTGCGCTCAATTATAAGGAGAAGCATAGGATGAAGCATGTATTGAGTATCGCCGGTTCCGATTCAAGCGGCGGTGCGGGGATTCAGGCGGATCTCAAGACTATGTGCGCGGCGGGTATGCCCTTTGCCGGGTATTTTGCCGGCAGTGTACTCATGTACTTTCTGGGGCTGCTGATCGGCGTATCAGGGGGCGGCGATATTTTTTCCTTCATAGGCGCAAGCCGGTTCCGGTTTGCCGCCTGCGCAGTAGTGGTACTCTCTACCATGACCACCGCCTTTCTGGACCTCTATTCCGCAGCAGTTTCCTCCCGGCAGATTATTCCGGGTAAAAACAATCGCATCCCGGTGCTGGTGATCGGCTTTTTTGCCGTACTGGTATCAACCTTTTTCCCGGTTGAACGTTACAGTGACTTTTTAACTGCATTCCTTACCGCTATCGGCATGGTCTTTGTGCCGGTCTACGCCGTGCTTTTCCTGGATTTTGCCGCAAAAAAAAGCAAAACCCCGGCAGGGTTTAACCGGCTAAATCTTATAATCGCCGTAACCGGTATGGCAGGATACAAGTTTTTCAGTGTTTATGAATTGAATTTTCCACTGTGGATTCCCACATTGATGAGCATGGCACTGGTTGCCGCGCTTTATTTTTTTACAAAGAGGCTGCATAAAAATGGCTAAAATTGAAAATGAAATGATCGCTAACGCGGCGAAAATCATTGACGCGGTACGGACGCAAAATCCCCTGGTACATTGCATTACTAACGTTGTGACGGTTAACGATTGCGCAAACATTCTTTTGGCCTTTGGCGCGTCTCCCGCCATGGTCGATGTATTTGACGAAGCCTACGAGTTTGCCCGGATTTCCAGCGCCCTCTACATAAATCTTGGTACCTATAACAGGGAGCAGGAAACCGCCGCAGTTCAGGCGGTGTTGGGGGCGAAAGCTGCGGGGATTCCCATGGTGATTGATCCGGTGGGCTGCGCCGCGATTCCCAAGCGGATCGGTATTCTCGATCACCTCTATCATGTTGGAGGAATAGACATTATCAAGGGAAACATGGGGGAAATCATGGCTCTGGGGGGATACAAGGCAGATGTAAAAGGTGTTGACAGTAATGGTGATATTGCCGGTATCGAAGAGGCGGCGCGGTTCCTGGCAAAACAGTATCACTGTACGGTTGCCGCCACCGGTAAAGCGGATGTTGTCACCGATGGTGAACGGCTGGTACGGGTTCATAACGGCGTGGAACTACTCACGAAAATTACCGGCGCGGGCTGTATGGCGGGCGCGCTCTGCGCCGCCGCCGCCGGGGCGGCGAAAGCGGTTGGTGCGGATATGGTTACTGCGGCTCTGGCAGGACTTATGTGCATGGGGATTGCCGGTGAACAGGCCGCAGAAAAAACAAAACTCCCCGGTTCTTACCGGACTGTACTCATGGATAGTATTTATACCGTAACCGGTCATACAATTCTGGAACAGGGGAGACTTCAATGCTAAACCGGAAAGATTTACTGCTCTATCTCTGTACCGATAGGGCGCTGACATTAGGGCGGCCTTTGATGGAAGCGGTTGAAGCCGCAATTGAGGGCGGGGTAACTATGATACAACTCCGGGAGAAGGATGTTTCCAGCCGTACATTCTACGATATGGCCCTTGAAGTACAGGCCGTTACCAAACGCCATCATATCCCGCTGGTGATTAACGACCGGCTTGACATTGCCCTCGCGGTGGGCGCGGAAGGCCTGCATATCGGCCAGTCGGATCTGCCCTTGCGGGCGGCGCGAAAACTTGCGGGGGATCGTCTCTTTATCGGTGTTTCCGCAAGGACAACAGCGGAAGCCCTTGTTGCCCAGGAAGAAGGCGCGGATTACCTTGGGGTGGGCGCAGTGTTTCCCACCGGCAGTAAAGCCGACGCGGGGGATGCCATCGGTTTAGAGCAGTTAGGGAACATTCGTTCCGCAGTCCATATTCCGGTGATCGGTATCGGCGGCATCGGTCCCCGGAATGTGGAAGCGGTGATGAAAACCGGCATTGCGGGAATTGCAGTGATCTCCGCAATCCTTTCTCAAAGAGACATCCGGGCCGCAGCAGAACAGCTTAGGCGCAGTTTAGGCAGTCCAGAATCGTGAAACCTTTGAAAATGTACAGCGCTGCTATCTTTGATCTTGATGGTACCCTGGCCGATTCCCTGCACGTCTGGGATCATATTTGCCGGGACTGGCTTTCCGGTAAAGGCATAACCGGGGCAGATACGCTGGAACAGGATATAGCCCCTATGACCCTGACTCAATCCGCAGTATATGTGATTAGCCGCTATGGTTTAGCGTTGTCTCCCGCTCAGGTAATCTCAGAATGGGAGGCCTTGGTGCTGCATCACTATAACCATACCGTGTCCCTCAAGGATGGCGCAGAGGAACTGCTTGAATCCCTCGCTTCAAGGGGGATGAAGTTAGCTATCGCTACCTCCTGTTTCCCTACTGCCTGTGAAGCGCTTCTTTCCAGATATGGAATACGGAATTACTTTTCTGCCATCCTCTATTCCGATCAAGTAGGGAAGGACAAAACATTCCCCGACATTTACCTCGCCTGTGCGGAAGGGCTTGGGGTTGAGCCTGAAGCATGTATCGTATTTGAAGACTTCTACGGGGCGCTTTCCGGGGTCAGAGCCGCGGGAATGGGCATGGCCGCGGTATATGACGCCCGTTCCGCCCAATATTGGGAGGCATTCCAGCGGGAAGCAGACTTTGCTCTGGTATCGCTTAGGACCCGCACACGAATAAAATGCGCAGACTAAAGTCCGATGCATTTTATTTCTGCGCGGGTCCTTAGGGAATTACCGGGAGTGCAGTAAGTAATTAGTCTTTGGAGGTAGTCGGAATTGCCCTCCAGCGTCCGGCATCCTGCCGTCCGCTTCCGGGCCGGCCTTTTTGCTAAGCGTTCCTCCTGAACGCTTGCCCTGCGAACCTAACGGTTCTCCGGGCCGCAAAAAGGCTTCAATTCCTCTACCGGTTGGAGTTATGGTCAATCTTTCTGTAAAAAATAACTTTTATCGCTGTAATCAACTTCTTTGGAGGTAGTCGGAATTGCCCTCCAGCGTCCGGCATCCTGCCGTTCGCTTCCGGGCCGGCCTTTTTGCTAAGCGTTCCTCCTGAACGCTTGCCCTGCGAACCTAACGGTTCTTCGGGCCGCAAAAAGGCTTCAATTCCTCTACTGGTTGGAGTTATGGTCAAGCTTTCTGTA
>BNVD01000185.1 GCA_025997835.1 Spirochaetia bacterium | reverse complement strand
CCTGCACATCCTTGTAGCCGGATATTTCCATTACTTTTTCAAGGTCGCCGCGCTTACTGTAGAGTTCCCGCTTGTAAGAGCGGTAATTGGCCTTGTCAATCCAGGTGAGCGTCCATCAGGCAGACGGCGAAAGACCGCATTCAGTCAGATACCATGTCGAGCCGTTCCCGCATGGTGATTACCGCCAAAAATGGAACGACAACAGAGCGTGTCCTCGACCAGTATTCGAAGAATAGTACTAAGGGTTACGCCCGTTCAGTCATTGTGTTTCAAAGCCCGTCCACCGTGAAAGGAACGCGCTTTTTAACCATGGACAATGCTTCGGGGAAAAGCGACCAGTGGATTTTCCTCCCCGCCCTGGGCAGAGTGCGGCGTATCGCTTCATCAGAAAGCGGCGGCAGTTTCATGGGTACGGACTTTTCTTACGATGATATGTCGGTGTTGGACCGGGATGTTGGGCTTGATACGCATACCATCCTGCGAGAGGAAACGTACAACGGGGCTGTTTGTTATGTGATTCAGTCGATTCCTAAAAATGCGGACTTTCAATATTCAAAGACGCTCACCTGGATTGACAAGGCCAATTACCGCTCTTACAAGCGGGAACTCTACAGTAAGCGCGGCGACCTTGAAAAAGTAATGGAAATATCCGGCTACAAGGATGTGCAGGGCCGTGATGCGTCCACAGAGATAAGAGTATCCACCGTAGCGGCTGGCACATCCACCACCATCTATATGGACATCATCAAGTATGACGATCCCATACCCGAAGGGGTGTTTACCACAGCGTATCTTGAAACAGGGAGGGCGCGGTGAGCCATCGAATTTTACCAATCTTGGCGGTACTGCTGCTGTCGCTGGTTCCACTGTCCGCGCAGGATTTCGGTTTCGGTTTTGATGATGAGGCCGCAGGCGGCGGGGGAAGCGGCGTTCTTTCCGTATCTATCGGCGGCGAGGTGTCCGCCTCAATGACCGGCTTCATTGACGACTTTTCTGACGGCTTGGACGAGACCCGGCTTGGCGATATTTTTTCCGGCAAGTTGAATTTCAGCGCTGAAACTCCCAACGCCGCAGGGGTTATCAATCTCAAATTTGCCACCGGTCTGATTTACTATGACGAAAAATCGCCGGTCTATGTAGATGAGGCGTATGTCCGCGCCTACTTCGGTATTGTTGACGTTGAAGGAGGATTGCGAAGACTCACCTGGGGCAAAGCGGACAGCATGGGGCCGCTGGATGTGATAAATCCGCTGGATTATTCGGATTTAAGCGATTTGAGCGACCTAACAAGTATAAAGATTGCCCGTCCCCTCGTCCATGCGTCATTAGTTTTGGGGCAGTTTTCCAAACTGGAAGGCGTTTTCGTGCCAAACTTTGAGCCGGTGCGTTTTGCCGAAAGCGGACGCTGGGCGCCGGCGCAGTTTGCGTCTTTGAGCCAGCTTCCGGCTGGAAGTGTTATACGTCCTGACACAACAACGCTTAACTATGCCCAGGCGGGTATGCGCTACACAACGACCATAATGAACGCTGCGGACATAGGCGTACAATATTACTACGGGCGGCTTACCACCCCGGCGCTTACCATGTCGCCAGCTTTTGAGGTAACATTCGCCTACAATCCCTATCACCAAATTGGCCTTGATTACGCGCAGGTTATCGCCGGTTTCAATCTCCGCGCCGAATTTGCGGCGAACATCACCCGTGATATAGACGGCAGTGATGGCGCGGTGTATAACCCGTCCCTTGCATGGTCGCTCGGTTTTGACCGCGATCTCTTTGCGGGAATTAACCTGAATCTCCAGTGTAACGAAACGATCCGGCTGCTTGACGGAGAAATCAGCGACCCCCAGGACATTGAGGCCGACAGCGACATAAGCTCAACACAAATAACCGTACAACTCTCGAAAAAATTCCTTCAGGACAAACTTGAGCTAAAGGCCCTTGCGCGCTGGGAAGTGGAATCGGGCGCGTGTATCATTATGCCCGGCCTTGTATGGTCGAATGACGATGTGGCGGTTGATATTTCCGCCGGTATTTTCGCGGGCAGTGATGAAGGGCTTTTCGGCCAGTTCCACGATAATAGTTTTGTAAAGGTGGGATTGAAGTATACGTTTTAGCAAAACTGCGGCGGGCAGCCGGAACGCGGGGACAGGCGCTGTGTGCCAGACCCCGCAATCTTTTTTTGACGGAATTTAGAAATTGTTTATAGACTGTTTATACTTACCCTATTGCCAAACTGGCATAAACACGCAATACTGAAAATACGTTCGTATAGCCAATTTGAGAAGGAGAATCAGTATGACCATTCAGAACAATTTACCGGCTGCGGTAAACCCGCAAATCGCGGCAAACCACGCAAGCCAGGCGATCGAGGGCAGCGCCGCCGAGGAAAAAACGGAGACCGCCGTACAGGAACGTGCCGAAACGCAAAAAACGGGCGAGGTTGTGCGGCAAGCGGCGGCTCAAATTCAGGACCCTTTGCTTGGTCAAACAGTGAATGTCCAGGCATAGGGGCGAAACAGTCCTATAAATAGCTGCTTAACCATGATTGAAACAATAAAGCTTTTTGGCATCGGGATCGTCATAGGTATCGCCAATGTTATTCCCGGCGTATCAGGCGGAACACTGGCGGTATCCTTTAATGTCTATGACAGGCTCATCGCCGTTATTACTCCTAATATCAAAAAAATTATTTCCCAATGGAAATTCTGGCTGCCCTTGGGCGCGGGCGCAGTGGCGGGGGTATTATGTTTCGCCAAACTGGTTTCCTGGCTTTTTACGGCGCACCCCGTACCGACCCGCTGTTTTTTTATCGGCATTATCGTGGGAAGCCTTCCCTTGATATACCGCAAAACTTTTGAGCCGCCGGTCTCAAAAAAACCAAAAACTTCTGTTGTCATTGCCGCAGTCATAACCTTTTGCCTCATGATTTTCATGGCCCTTGTCAGGCCCGAAGAAACCGGGGCGGCCTTTACCCAGGTTTCCCCGGCGCTGTTTTTATTCCTGATCCTCGCCGGAGCTGTTGCGGCCGTTGCCATGATCATCCCCGGCATATCCGGTTCCTTTTTGCTCCTTGCATTGGGCGCCTATCAGGGCATACTTGCGGCGGTGTCATCGGTTACGGGCATTCTCCTCAAGAGCGGCGCGTATTCCGGGGCGGGGGAATTCCTGGCCCGGCTCAAGCTGCCCTTCCTGGTCCTGGCCCCTGTTGCAATCGGCGTAGCCATCGGGCTTTTCTGCGGGGCGGCGCTGGTACGCTTCCTCATGAAGCGCTTTCCCCGGGAAACCTATGCCGCAATTCTGGGTTTAATTGCCGGTTCAGTTTTCGTGATCTTCCCCCGGGGCGAAAGCGCCAATTTTCCAATAATCGCCGCCGCTATTGTTTGCTTTTTGGGAGGCGGCATCCTGTCGTTTTGTTTCTCCCGGCATAAAGGGGTATCGTGAAAAAATATGAACGAATCCGTGAGATTTTCAATCGCTGTGATAACAACCAGATGCGGGATGTTGACATTCAGGAAATCGAAACCGGGGATGCGGACACGGATGTACAGCAATTCTGTAACGGCAAAACGGTGACCTGCGAAAAATCCGTCAAGAACGACAGGGTTATTGTGTTCGACATCACTACCGACGGGCTAAACCAGCGGGTCTCGTATGCGGAGCTTGCAACCGCCGGGGTCTGAAAGCGCCGCCGGTTATCCTAGCAGTTTGTTGCACTTCGTGCATTTCAACCTCCAAAAATCGCCTTCAGGCGATTTTTTACCCTGCAAACTCCGTAAGGAGCCCACTTATCGAGGTTTTTTTGCGGCATCAAGCGCAAAAAATCCACAAGTTCAGTAGGCTACTACTGAATATTAAAATAAAACCGTTCCAAATAGGCGATTCTTCGCCGGGCGTCGGCATAGCGGGCGCTTTGGGGATACTCCCGGATTAGCCGGTTGTAGTAATCCAGTGCCCCGCGGACATCCCGGCTGGGGCTATTGGCCTCAAGGGACTGGCCGTAGAGCCACCAGGCTTTATCGCTCCCCAGGGGAAACTGTTCACAAAACTGATTCAATATATCCAGCGCTTCGGCGATGCGCTTCGCCTGATAGGCATCTTCGGCCTGTTGCAGGAACACTTCCGGTTCGGTTCCCGCCGGGAAACGTGCGGCAGCGGGCTGCGTCTGTACCGGTGGTACGCTGTCCCCTTCGTCGCCGGAACGCTGGACCGAAGGGTCTGCGGCAACCGTCTGCGGCACTACCGGGACGATACCGTCGTCCGCGGACCGGGCCGCGGCACCTGTTCCCGGCTGGGTGTTTCCGGCGGGCGCCGCTTGCCGCGCTTGTCCGTTCCCGCCAGATGCCGCCTGTCCGCTTCCGCCGGACGCTGCCGCAATCCCGGTAGGCACTTCCGTCCGGGGTTGTCCGCCGGGCGGTAC
>BNVD01000184.1 GCA_025997835.1 Spirochaetia bacterium | reverse complement strand
GGAGGCTTTATGCGGAAGAAGCGGGAGTATGTTGACGGCGCGGCGTACCATGTTACGTCCCGGACGAACCATTGGGTTGCACTTGCATAACATAATCTCCATCGTCTATAGTAGCTACTATATGGAAAAATATCAGATCAGGAGAGGAATATGAAAAAGAACGTTACACGTAAAAACCGGAAAACAACACTACTCGTTACGGCGGCTGTCTGTCTGCTTGCGGGGGCGGGAATTTTCGTTGCAGGCCGCTTTGTCACGGATACCATAGCCGCGAATAAAACGTATGACGGAAGAAAACCCGCCGGTACGGTAAACGGCGAACCTTTCTTTCAGGAAGACGTAGACGTGTATGGCGCCGAGCTGCGGGCCGCGGTTGCTATTCATTACGGCAAGCTGTATAACCTTTCCGGCATGGGAGCCGATTTTTGGGACACCAAGTATAGTATCGGTACCCCCAGGGAATTTCAGTACAACCTGGCGTTGAAGGACCTGGCCAGAAACATGGTGCTGATTCAGGAAGCCCGCCGCAGGGGTATTGACGCGCCGGCAAGCTACCACGACCTTGAAGACGAGCGGGCGGATTGGAATACCCGAACCGATGAGGATGAAATTGTGTATGGGCCAAAGGAACTTGGTCCTGCGGAATTCAACAGTTACCGCATTACCGGTATTAGGGACGAGCTTAAAACCGCCCTGCTGCAAAAAGAGCTGAAGCCTACCGTAGCCCAACTGCGCACGGCCTGGGCCAGCCTTCCCGATGGGATGAAAATAGCCCCGTTCCTCGTTTCCGGCGCCGTTTTTAAATGGAACGCCGACGGTCCCTCCCCCGAAGACGATATACGCGCCGCCCTGCGCCGGGGCCTTTCCCCGGAATACATACTCGGCAGCCTGGCCGCTTCTTACCGCGAATTAACCCAGGAAAGTTTTGAGATCGACAGCCGGTATATTTCCAAGGAAGACGAGTACGATCAGGAACGGGCGGCAGCCCTCGAAAACACAGCCAAGGGCTCCATTGTTCCCGCTCCCCAGGGGCGGCCTGAACTGTACTATGTAACCGAAAAGCAGGGCGGCGGTTTTTTCACCTTTGAAGAGGCTCCGGGCCTGGCGCGTAACAAATGGATCAACGATCAGTTTGATCTCTTTTTGGACAAAAAAGTCAAAGCCGCCAGGGTTAAGCGATTCAAGCGTTGATGGCACGGTTATTATATTCAGGCACCTTGACAGCACCCCGGACCTATAGCATACTGAGGGTATCAAAAACACTGGGAGGTAAACGATGGGAGAGGCAGTCAAGGTAATAAACGCGTTTCTTCAGAACTATAGCGGCATCATCACATCCCTATTGGTAATCCTGGTCTTTATTGGAAGCCTCAGTAAACGGTTCAAAAACTGGATATTCAGGGATATCTATTTCCGCCTGGACAAGATGGAAAACAACGATCTGCGGCACATAGACCTTT
The DNA here is from genome assembly GCA_025997835.1 of Spirochaetia bacterium. GTDB lineage: Bacteria > Spirochaetota > Spirochaetia > Treponematales > Breznakiellaceae > BNVD01. The sequence continues at coordinate 2,971 of BNVD01000184.1, read as the reverse complement.
CCTTGCAGCGATCAAGGAAAATAGAAGACCTCACCCTGGATATTTTGACCGGAGTTATCCCTAAAGGGGATGTTCCCAACAGCCGGGCGCAGATCGAAACCTGGTACGCCAGGGAAATTGAAAAATTATTGAAAGCTCAGAGCAAATCGAAATAATCTGGTAAAATCGTATGGCTTTTTTGAACCCACTGTGATACACTGGTAAGATATAGGGTGTTTGTGCCTTTGTTCACAAGGCGCCTGCTGGTTTGGCGGGACAATAATACCCGATAAGGAGTAGTGTATGAAAACGAGAAACGTATTTTTTAGGGGGGGGGGGAGTAATATCCATTTTAGCCCTCGCCTTGAGCATTCTGGGCTGTCCCCAGGCAACGGATGATGCGGAACCGGTCTACAGCATCAAACTGGATAGGGAAGCCTATACCCTGTATGCCCCAACCGGCGAGTATTTTACATCGCCCGAAGCATTGGAGGTAACCATAACCAACGATGGGAACCAGCCAAGCGGTCCATTATCGGTGGAGATGGGCACCGTAAAAGTAGGCGGAACAGAGCTTGATGATTATTACGATTTCCCAATATTCGCGCTTCGCGAATCCGAAGGTGATCCTCCTGTTTCTATAACAATTCCCGGCATTCCGGCCGGAGAGAACGCGAAATTTACGGTCGATATCGATCCAACGGACTGGAACGATACCTTTGAAACCACCATTACGGTAACGGGCGATAATTCCTTAAAAAAGAGTTTGAAACTCAAATACAACTTTTTTAACTTCACCGAAGACTCCACGCTGGACCTGGCCAGTCCATTAATGCTGGAACAGGCCGCTCCTGCGCTGACTACCGATAGCAGCGATTTTATCAGATGGTTTTCCAGCAACCCCGAAGTGGCCGCCATTGACGGCGCCAGCGGTCAGATCACGCTGCTTGGTGCGGGCGTAGCCCTTATCGGGTTTATTGATTATGAAGAAGATAATTTGCCTTTTTCGGTACTCGGCAAACGGGTATTGGTTTTGACCGAGGAGATCGCCACTCCCCCGGTGGTAACCGGAATTGCCCTTGACCAGACCGCCCCCACGAGCGTAGTCGTTACCTTTGACAAGCCGGCGGTGTTTGCGACCGGGGCGCTTAGTGCCACTGGTTTCTCCATCAGCGGATCTGCTACGGCCACGACCATTATGGATGCGGTTGCGGACCCGGCGACCAAGACCGTAACCCTCACGTTGAACATGAAGCCCACGCTGGCGGAGACGGAGGTCCCCGATGGACTCAAACTGTCCTATACCGGCGCCGGGACGCTGGCGCGCGACGGCTATCCTGAAATTAAGGTGGCGGCGTTCAGCAATCAAACGATAACGCCCAGCGGGTTTACCGCGGCGAATTCCGCCCCGCCGACAGTACAAAGCGTGGTGGTTGACGCAGGCGCCGGTGAAAGCGATCCTGACGCCAGAAAGGCCAACGCGAAAAAACTGTACGTTACCTTTAACCGGGCGGTAACGGGCGGCTTGAATGGTTTGGACCTTGACGGTTCCGTTACGGCCACGGATATCACGGCGATTGACGGCTCCGGTACGGATACGCTGACCCTTACGCTGAATGACTGGCCCTCCGAATCTGAGGCCGGCGCGTTCACGCTGACGTACACCAAAACGCTTGGGAATATCGTAGAGACCGCCGATCCGTCCAACATAGTGGAAGGCTTTACCAGTGTTGTCGAATTCAGGAACTACACGGGCATGGGAACAAATGCGGACATAAATCCGCCCAAGATGGTGAGCGCCCTTATCGAAGACGGCAGCCGGAGCATTGTGCGGGTGGTCTTTAACGAGCGGGTACTCATTCCCGATTATACCACGATTACGCTGAAGGTGATCGATCTCAAGAAGGGAAATCCTGCCATCAATACCAGCCTTTCAGCCACTAAACCCTCCATACCGGATGCCGCCGTCAATGTTACCGGCAGAACGATAAGCGGCGCTGCTCCGGTGGACGGCGATACGGTCAATGGCGCGCTTACCTGGAATCTAACTATGAGCGATGACGCGCAGTATGCGGAGATCATCAGGCTGGCCACCACGGCAGCCGGCGCGGTTACCGACAAAGCCGGTAACCCGCTCCCGGTTGTCCCCGAATTCATTGTGCGGAACCTGGTAAAGCGGACGAAAGGGGATTTTGAGCGCGACGCCGGATTCTACCTGAATGGCGCTCTGGTTGACCCGGCTGCCTTTCCGGCTGACGAGACATTGTATGAGAAGGTTTCGAATTACCTCATAGCGAGTTCCACCACCGCTCCGGCAGGCAATGATGTTTATACCATTGTCGTAGATCGCGATCAAACCTATAGCACGGTGGCTAGTGGGAACCTTACTAAGCGTCAAACCAACAACGACCCCGCCTGGGTCATCCTTACAACCAATGGTACCGAAGACCGGTATATTAACATCACCGCACCGGGAACATTGACCAGAAATGTCAGGGAGGGAAATCTCTTTGTCCTGGACGAGCACGTGATTGTCCGCTATACCGGTACAACGGTTAATAATAACGCGATGGTTGCGCTGCTCTGCGGCAAGTTCATTATGGACGGCGGCGAAATTCGGGAGAACCACATTGAGAATCCCGGCAGCGCTCATGGCAAAGTCGCCGGCATAAAAGTACAGGGTAACAACGGCATAGGGGCCTATGTACTGATGAACGGCGGGAAGATTACCAATAACAGTGTTAAAACCACCATGAGTGGCAATCCGGGACATGGCGGCGCCGGGGCCATCGCCCTTACCCAGTACGGGTTCTTTGTCATGCACGACGGCGAGGTATCCAACAATACCTTTGAGCTAACCGGCGGCAGTTCAACATCACCCAGAGCCGGCGCCATATCCGTTACCAAGGAAGGAGCTTCATTCCACGGGGCTTCGGCAATCTATATGACCGGCGCCGCCATGTCCCGGATTACCAATAACAGTGTTAAAACC
>BNVD01000183.1 GCA_025997835.1 Spirochaetia bacterium | reverse complement strand
GCTGCAGAACCTCTGCAAGCCCGTCCGGGATCAGGGTGCGACAAAAAAGCTGCCTGCGGTGGTGGTGTTTTCCATGTTTGACGACCCCTTCAGAATACAGCGGGCGATACATCTGGGCGCACGGGGCTATATCTCGAAAACCGCAAATGAGGCTGAAATTGTGGTGGCTCTGGAGGCGGTACTGCACGGGGACCTGTACATTGACCGCCGGGTCCAATTCAAAATGACGGAAACCGGGGATATTTACGCAGAACTTACCGGCCGCGAACGAAACATCATGGATCTGGTTCAGAAAAATTTTGATAACCGGCACATCGCAAAAGAGCTTAACCTGAAACTCAAGACCGTGGAAAACTACATATCCCGGATCTACACCAAAACCGGCGCGGTAAGCCGGGGGGATCTCTGCCGCCTGTAGGCGGCTTCCGCCTGTAGGCGGCTTCCGCCTATAGGCGGCTTCGCTTGTAGGCGGCTTGTGCTATGGCAGCAGCACTTCTGCGTTTGTACCGTAATAAATATCCTTACGCCCGGTAACAAGACGGCAAAAATCTTCCAGTATGTTCCAGTTATGATCCGCTTCAAATTCATAACTGTGTCCCCAAAGATAGAAAAGCTGCGGCGTATCCGGTTTCAGGTTCAGAAATTTTTCCGCAAGGTCCATGAGCGCCGCGTCATTATGGTGACAGGTAGGCTGAAGTATCAGTAAATTATCCGGCATATCAAATGAGTGGGTACTGTTCACGCCGCGGGCATACTGTATTCCGCAGCGTTTCGCGGTTTTAATTACCAGTTCGTTATAGGTACCAAAGGGATAGGCCATACCGCGGACCGGTGCGCCAAAGACGCGTTCCAGGTTGATTTTATCCTGTTCCAGTTCGTTTTGAATGGTATCTTCGTCCAGATTTTCCAAATGCGGATGGGTCAGTGAATGTACGGCGATTTCATGGCCCGTATACAGATCCGGTAATCCCTTGACATTCATCCGCCGAACGACAAGGTCTTTTTTTATAAAGGCGCCCGCACCGCTTTGAATACCGCTGTTCAGGTTAAACGCGGCCTTGATGTGGTAACGGTTCAGAATCTCTACGAGCTTCCGGTCCTGTTCTACGCCGTCATCGTAACTCAGGGTGAGTGCTTTTAGTTTGCTGTCGGGAAACATGGTAGTACCTCCGGGGGATAGTGTATCGCAGGGTATTGGCTTTATACAATAAGCGATTCTGATAAGAATACATAAACGGATATACGGACGGGGCAGCGGACAGCCCAATGCCAGCCCGGACGAACAACAATTTTGCTCGAACGAGGCGCGTTTTCCGGCTGAAGGATTTGGTTTACCGGCTAAGACGCCCAGGCTTTTTTGTGGGTTGTCGTATGGTCAGGCATCAGGCTGCCCACTGCCCCGCCCGCCTTTGTCGGTTCTATAGACTACCATTATCTTTTTGGTGTAGAGAAGAGACATTTGGAGCGGTTTTTTGCAATAGATCAATCAAATCAGGGATAAACTTCTACCGGAACAGTATTACTGTTTGCCTCATCCAGTGCGGTACGCAGTGATGCTGCTCTGTGTTCAAGATAAGAGGCCGGGAGCGCTGCTGCAAGCGGGTCCTCTGGGGCGGGGCGGGCTTTGCCGTAAAGTTGGATGCTGCGGATTTTGCCCGCCGCCGCGAGTTCTGTTACCAGATACTCCCAGGCGGCGGCTTCCTCTGGGGGCGCTTCCTTGCCGTCTATGGCACAGAGCATGGTCTGGATGGTTACCGGTGCAAGGGTCACAAATTGACGGATACGGGCTGTCAATGCATCGTAGGGGACAGCGGAGCGGTCCATTGCGGCGTACCAGTCCGGGGTTCCGGCGTCCAGTTTGAGCCAGATGGCAAGCGCGGCGGGACCGGCGGCAAAACAGCGCAGTAAATCGAATGTTCTGTCGTTGAGGAGACCGGTACCGTTGGTGATGAGTACCAGGGTGGCATCAGGGGCGTGCTCGTCTCGAATGCGGAGGGCCGCTTCCAGGGCGGTGGCAAAATGCGGCGACATGGTGGGTTCTCCGTTACCGGAAAAACAGATGTCGCGCACGGGGATGTTTTCTGCGTGGGCGTTGGCTATGGCGGCTTTCAGGGCGCGTTCCATCACCTCAACAGAAAAAACGATGTCTTGCGCAAAGGGAAACACTTCGCAGTAGGGGCAGTCAAACGAACAGACTTTACGATCCGGGAAAAGGTTTATTCCCACAGAAAGGCCTTTGGAACGCCGCGAATACACGGGATACACTATGGCGCCTTCTTCACGCCCACGGTGATTTTCTACGGGGCCGATTTTAATAGCGCCGCTCACTGGTCTGCTCCGGCAGCAGTTTTTCTGCACTCATCAAGAAACACATCCATTTCATCATCCGTACCGATACTGACCCGCAGAAAGTCTGCTATTCTATCATGATTGAAATGCCGCGCCAGTATGCCCCGGTCCCGCAGGATAGTGAAAAATTCCGCGCCGGTTTTTTCGGGATGGCGGATAAAGATAAAATTCGCCGCCGAGGGCAGTACTTCAAAGCCCATTGCGGTGAGGGCCGCAGTAACCCGGTCACGGGTGGCGATCACCTTTGCGGTGACGGCATCGTAGTAGGCGGTATCGGCAATCGCGGCGGCGGCCCCCGCCTGGGCGAGCCGATCCACCGGATAGGAATTGAAGGAATCCCGCATACGGCAGAGGCCTTCAATCAGTACTGCGTCCCCAATGGCAAAACCTACCCTAAGTCCCGCCAATGACCCCATTTTTGAGAGGGTATGCACTGTTAAAAGGTTGGGGTGTGCATCAATATACGGCAACAGTGATTCTGCGCCGAACGCCGAGTACGCTTCATCAACGATGATGACCCTGCCGCTTTCACGTGTGTCATCATCATGATAATCTTCAAGGTACTGTGCGATAGTCAACAGTTCTGCTGCGGGGAGCGGGCGGCCCGTAGGTGCGTTCGGGTTGGGGATGATCACGCCGCCTGATGGTTTTAGGTAATCCTCATAATTGATGGAAAAATCGGCGCGCACCGGAACACGGCGGTAGGGCACGTCCCAGAGACCGGCGTACACCGGGTAAAAACTATAAGTGATGTCGGGGAACAGGGCAGGACGAGCGGCCTTGTCTGTATCACCCCGACCACCCGGCAAACCGGAAGCGAAAAACGCGCCAAACGCGAAGGCCAGCACTTCATCGGAGCCGTTCCCCGCAAAGACCTGATCCGGCTTGACCCCGTACCGGGCGGCGATAGTCTGCCGCAGTTCCGTACAGGCCGGGTCGGGATAGCGGCGCAGATCATCACCTGCAGCTTTTACTATCGCTTCAATTACTGCGGGCGATGGGGGATAGGGGTTCTCGTTGGTGTTGAGTTTGACGAACTTCCGGTCACGGGGCTGTTCACCTGGTATGTACGGCGACAGTGATTGTACGCGTGTATTCCAATAGCGGTTCCGCAGGTCGCTCACTTTTTGTGTCTCCGGTCAAGCTCGTCCAGCACTTCCTGTACCGTTACCCCGGCGCGGGTTATGAGGGCGGTAGAAAAATAGAGAAGGTCCGCCGCTTCCCAGACGATTTCATCATGGGTTTTGGCGGTGCAGACTTCATCGGCCTCTTCCATCACCTTTTCCCGGACCAGCTCATCGTCCAGGGTGGCGGTGTAGGAACCGGGGCGCGGGTTTTTGAACCGTTCGGCGATAACCGCTTGCAGGAACTCCCAGGTGTAGCGCCGGTCCAGACCGAAGCAGGACCAGGTCCCGGTATGACAGGTGGGGCCTGCGGGATCCACCACGGCGAGCAGGGCATCCCGGTCGCAGTCCGCCCTCAATCGTATCAACTTGAGGGTGTTTCCGGAGCTTTCCCCCTTCATCCAGAGGGTGTTCCGGCTGCGACTGTGGAAACAAAGGTTTCCGCGATTGAGGGTTTCGGTAACCGCAACAGTATCGGCGAAGCCTGTCATCAAAACCTGTCCGTCCGGGGATTGGGCGATCACCGGGAGCATGGCGCTCTTTTTCCAATTGAGGGAGCGGACAAAGGCATCGGCGAGGCGGAGCTTTCCGGTATAGAGGGCCATACCAATCTGTACGTCACAGCCCAGCGCGGCAATGGCATCAATTTCTTCAAGCGTCGAAATGCCGCCGGCAACAGTAATACTGCAAGACACCGCCTCCCGCAACTTCGCCGCCGCTCCCATATCGATGCCGGTCATGGTCCCTTCCCGCTCAACGCAGGTAAACAGCAGTTCCGACACAAAAGGCTCCACCGCCTTTGCGGTTTCAATCAGGTTGAGTCCCGTGGGGGTCTTCCAGCCGTCTACGACGATCTCTTCATTCCGGGAATCCACCGCCACTATCACCCGCTCCCGGCCTATCTTCTTTGCCAGTGCTTCCAGAAATGGTGTATTGACAGCAAAGCTGTTGCCCACACGAAAGGCAT
>BNVD01000182.1 GCA_025997835.1 Spirochaetia bacterium | reverse complement strand
CGCAGAATACACAATTCAAAAATGATATACTTGCAGTGTATCACATTGAAAAATCATACCCCGATAAAAGCCCGTGCTTGCCAACGCTATTAACTACCGAAGCAGCCGCGGTAGAAAAAGCCGCCTATATTGCCAATTTTTTCAGTAAGCCCCGTATGCAGATTAACGGCGTTGTATTTTGGGGAGAGGAATGGCTGTCGTTACAGTTATATGATATATTTACGATTGATTTACAAGCCGATGCAACGGAGCAGAATTGGCTAAATCGCCGCATAGACCCGCGCAAACACCATGGGGCGCAAACCACCGGATACGGAAACGGGCAACGGGTGGCGATAGCGCTGCGGAAGCAGAATATTATCAGACGGAAGTTTGGCGGGATTATAAAGGTAAAGGTTATGAGCCGAAAAGCAAGCCTAAAACAGATGACCATGGCCGTGGACTTGCTTTATATAGGGTAGAGTAATAGGATGTTACCGGACCGATTAGACAAACAGAGGAATAGGAGAATACCATGGCAGATCAACAAGATATAATTGCCAGCATCCGATTGGGGCTGGATCAACTCGATAAGGATATGAATACCGCTCAAGCTAAAATAACAAAGCTTGATAAAAATATCACCAACGAGGGCGCTAAAACCGGTAAAGGATTTTCAACAGGTTTAAAAAAAGGTTTTCAGGAGGCTGGAAAACAGGCAGAAAATTTTGGCAAGAATATTACTAAAGCATTTGGTCCTATAGGAATCGCCATAGCATTAGTTACCGCAGCATTTGCGGCATTCAAAAAAGGAATGGACGAAGCCGCCGCCCGCAGTACCGCGCATAAAAAAGCAGTGGACGATGTGGCAGGTGCAACAAATAAACTAGCCCAGGCAAACGGAAACGCATCCTCAAGTATGGGTGAAACTTCCACAAAAATGTCAGGGCTTGGTGTTGTTGCCGCAGAAGTTGGAAAGATATTTGACAAGTTTGTTAGCACTATTGCATCCGCAAAGGGTGTGATTGATAAATTTATAGGTGACGTGATTGATAAATTTAACCCTGGAATGCGTGAAGCGGCGCAAGAGGCCGCAAATACAGAAAAGGCATTGCAAGCGCAGGCAGTATCAGCCAATGAATTATCAAAGGCCCTTGATAACCACAATTCAACATTAAAAAAACAGATTGAATTGGAAAAACTTTTAGGAAGCGGTGAAGATTTAAATACCCGATTAAGCCTTGAGAATAGTTTGCTTGAAACCCTTGTATCTCAAAAAATAGCCCTTGAAGAACAGGGAAACTATAACGGCGCAATGGCTAAAGAAATGGATGAGCTTATTGCAAAAACAGCACAGAATACAAAAAACTATGAGGCGCAGGCTAAATTAAAAGAAAAAGAGGCTAAAGATGCAAAGGTAACCCTTGGCGAAGCAGAAAAACGCAAACAGATAGAGGCGGATATAAATAAACAGATAAACGAAATAAATAAATCCGCAGAGAATGAAGCGGCACACCTGAAAGCAAACGGAGCAACGCAGGAAGAATTATTAAAGTTAGAATCGGAGCGTGACAAACAATTAAAATCAATATACCAGACCGGGGTAAGCCAGTTAGACTTACTGTCCGCTGAATACAATGTCAACAAGGAATTGTCCCCCAGATTATTTGCCCAGCGTGAAGCATGGGCGCAGAGCCGGGACGCGATTAAAGAATCCGTGGACTATACGCAAGCGCAACTAGATATGATGAACAAAATATCAGACGCGCTTGCGGAACAGGCTGTCGCAACTGCCCAGGAAAAAGGCGATATCATACAACAGGTAGAATTACAAAAACAGCTTATTGATGCACAGCGCCAGCGGGCAATGGAAGCATTACAGCAGACCGATGAATTCAAGGCATTACTGCCGGAAACACAAACGGAAGTATTGGCAAATTTCCAGGCGGTTACCGACGGGATGAAAAACCAGGCCGAGGCCGCAATACGGGAAGCCGGAAAAACACGAAAAGAATTATTAACCAACCAGGCTGATGCACTGGCACAGATAACAGTAGCGGAGGCCGCAAAAAACGCCGCGTTGACCGGGGATATACAGACCCAGATAGACCTTGAAAATGAATTGATGCGGGAACAGCGGGCACGGGCGCGGGAATTACTGGTACAGAGCGCGGAATACCAAACTGCAAGCGATGAAGACCGAAAAGTATTAACCGATAATTTTGACGCCATAACCAAAAGCATGGAAAAGACCGTCACCACCGCCGACAAGTTTAATGCTGCCATGGGTTCCACTATCGGAAAAGCCGCGCAGTCGGTAGCTTCCGGCACTATGGATATGGTATCGAATATCGGCGGCATGATGGTAGAGCAGCTACAGCATGATACCGAAGAAGCAATAGCTAAAATCGACGAACAACTTGCAATAAAAAAAGCTGAAATAGAGGAAGCGCGAAATCAGGCGCTCATGGAAGCGGGATTTATAGAAGCGCAGACCTCCGAGGACATGCAGGCAAAGATTGACGCGGCGAAAGAAGCGGGTGACGAAGTACTGCAATACGAGCTTGAACGCAGACAGGAAGAAATGCGGATCAATGAGGAATACGACGCAAAGGCAAAGGAAGCGGAGGAAAAGGCGGCCCGTGAAAAACTGGATTTGCAATACAAAGCTGATATGGCGGCGTACAAGCAGAAAATTGCCGACACCACCTTAACGATAGCGCAGTCTATAGCATCTGCGGTAAGCGCCGGTATGCAGTTTGGCCCCGCAGCGGTCGCGATGGTCCCGGTACTCACGGCAATGGCGGCGGCAATGGGCGGGGCTCAGATGGCGGTATTATTAGCAAACCCGCCGAAAAAGCCCGCGTTTGCAGACGGCGGTATTGTTCCGGGAAACCCGCGATTAGGCGATGTGCAGCAGATACTGGCGACCGGCGGAGAAGGCGTATTCACGGCGGACCAGATGGAGGCAATGGGAATGATGGCCAACAATGGCGGAGGCGGTGGTGGTCAAGAAGTGGTACAGTATCTGAATGTTTACATTGACGGCGAATTAGTTGGTAAATCTGTTGCACGGTTCTTTAATGCAAAGGGTGCGATTATTGAACAGCGGGCTCTCATCGGAAATTGATATGCAAGCCATTCAAACCCAAGACGCATACCGCGCTTTAATGGCTGACATCATTAATCGCGCCATGCTGGACGTGAAGGGCGGAAGCCTTGAAACTGCACAGCGGCAAAAAGGCCGGAACCGTGCAAAAGACGAAGCTATGTCTTGGTTTCACGGTCCTGATTTTGAAGCTCTTTCCCTTGCCCTGGAAATTGACCCGCAGCGCATCCGGGACAAGGCCGCTGATTTTTACCGGCAAGGCATAGAGGACCTTTTAACGCCTCCAAGCCCACGGCCAAAAAGCAGGCGCCGGGTTATTGTAAAGGCGAAAGGGAAAAGTCCGCATAACACGCGCGAGGCGGGCCGTTATTGAACGCTTGCCCCGGAAACGAAGTTTTATACCAGAACGCACAGAAAACGCTCCTATGGCAATCCTTATGCAAATACAGGGGTTTTATGAAGTGTCACTGACTTGCTTCCGGGGCCTTGCCGTGTTTAACCTGTCCGATCTCCGTTGAGGATCGCCTCTGCCGCCTCCGATACTTCATAATCAGCGGATTTTTTGTTGTGATAAATGAAATCCAAAAGTTCACTTTTTTTGAAAAACACCCTGCTTTTCAAACCGCCAGTTGGTTTGTGGTATGGTATTTTTCCCCAGTGAATAAGCTGGTAAATGTAGCCCCTTGAGTATCCTGTCAATTCGGCAGCCTCTTTGATGCCGAGCGGCTTTTCATCTGTCTTGTCCATTTGATTGCCTCCGCTTTATTATCCATCCCTGACGTGTTCGAGGGCAAGCCGGAACGCGTCAATCTGCCCTGCGGTATAGCCCCGGATAAAGTCCGCGCTCTCATCGGGGAAAATCAGGGCTATGCTATGGCCGTTCTTTTCGGTCATACGAAGCAGCAGGGCGATCACCTCTGCCTTGGCCGTTTCCAGTTTCGCTTTTATACCGCACCTCCAGAGGCCGGGGCCTCTTGCGTATGAATAATGAGAAAAACCTTGTCCCATTCCCCCCGTGAATATACGCAATTGCAGATCGTGAGATCGTCATTCATTCCGGCATTATGATTCGCTACCCTCTCTTGCCGGGTGTACCCCGCCGCGATTAAGAGCGCGTCAATGCGCTGCCCCTCCGGGTTTAATTCATCCGCCCCGCAGGGCTTGTACCAACTTAAGGCCATATAAAACCATCCTTTGCCCCTGTTTACGGGGCTTGTTATATTCACGGAGCCATACGGCACCGGACTAGGAGCCTGTCGCACTTTCCCAGGGGATCGTCACACACCGACAAAATATGGTAAAAAGGGGGTATGGGAATACGATTTGTGGAGATAGATCGGGAGACGCCGATGCTGATACCGGTAGATTTACGGGAATGGATACCGGAA
>BNVD01000181.1 GCA_025997835.1 Spirochaetia bacterium | reverse complement strand
GCCGTCCGCTTTGAAATTTGCCCCCAAAAAAGGGCCGCCCCGCTATCCGCCAAGCGGATAACAGGACAGCCCCTTCAGTCCGCAGACCGCAGACCGCAGACCGAAGACCGAAGGTCTGATTGGTCTGATTGGTCTGAACGGTCTGCGTTTACGTGCGCCTGTCTGCTACGGCGCTGCCTTGTAGAGCAGTTTGAATTCCCAGATGCTTGGGTCGGCAGACGCCGCGATGATATTCAGCCGGATAATGCTGGCCTCAATTGTCCCGTTTGCCTCCTTAATTGCACCGGATACCGCCGCATTAAAATCGCAGGTAGTGAGGTAACTGCCAACAGCGTTCGTAGAGGATCCCGCAATTTGGCCGCCGTCATAGCGATACGCGATTTTCCACTCACCCGCTTCCAGATACTCAATGTTGAATTTGGTAATCCGGCCTGTAGTGGCCCCGTTGGGAGAGCCAAAAGACAGTATTTCGGCCTTGTCCACCCTGACGATACTCCCAAATTCCACCGTCAGCCAATGGGCGTTATCCGTCCAGCTTCCTGGCGTTGCCCAGCGGTGACCGCTGGTGTTAGTAAACACCGAGCTTGCGTCAAGATTTGCATTACCGTGCCTGCCGCTCGCCGTCACATACAGGCGATTGGGAGCGATGTTGGCGCCATCGGTAACACCGGTTATAGCAGTAAGCGTCTTCGTCCCGGCCGTTTTCGCGCTCTCAAACGTAGTACCTGCGGTCTCCAGCGTTCCCAAGGCAGCGTCGATTGTTCCCTGTGGGGAAGTAAACTCATCAACCACGGCCTGCGCATCGTCAATGGCTTGCTGATAGGCAGTTTTATCCGCCGCAGTAATCCAGAATTTGTTCGGGTTTACCTCGCTTCCGTCTCCAGCCGGGGAGATTACGGTAATGGCGCCGGGTACGCCGTTGGCGATACTGCCAAGGTAACCGTATGCAGGACCAGTATTGCTTGCGGCTTTATTGGTTGCGTTGGCATCATAAGCGCCGCCCGTACCGGCGGCCAGCCCATTCAACGGCTTAACATCCCCGGGGCCGACCCGCCGCAACGCTTCTGTTGCGGCGGCAATCTCCGCTATCAGCGCAGTGGCATCACCATAGGCGACAGTGGCCTGTTTAACCCACGAATAGCCGGTTTTACCGTCCGTGCTTGCTTCCAGCACGGCGCTGTAAGTCGTGCCGGCGGTAAGGCCGCTTATCGTCCCGGAGGACGCGCCGGTTTCGGTTGCCGCCAGTATGCCGTCGGAACCGTTGGGGGCGATTGAAGATCCATCCTTGTAGTACAGTTTATACGTTACCCCGGTGTTGAACGTAGCCCCTTGCCAGGAATAGTTAATAGTGCCGGATGTTGTCCCTGCCGCAAAAACCAGTTCCGGAGCAGCAAAGGCGCGATCGGCTATTTCCTCATCGGTGAGCGTTTGGTTGACCAGCAGGAAGTCCTGCATTTGGAAAGCTACACCCAAGTTGTTTGTGTTGTACAAACCGCCGCCGTTGACTGATTGGGCCAGGTATGAGCGCTTACTCGCACTGATGCCGCCGGTCAGGTCGGTGTTCCGTTCACCTACTTTCGCGCCGTTTGCGTAATAGCGCACTTGACCGTTAGTGCCGCCGTCTTTGTCGTACACCACCGCAATATGCACCCAGGTATCTTTGATGCTATTGGCGTTGCCGTCGACGCCGCCGGCAATAGTAACATCGTTAGCGCCGCCCAGTCTGGCACTATCACTGTTCGATTTGCTATGCAGGATGATGCCTTTTCCTTTTGCAGGAGTTTTGTCAATGTCCCGCACCATCAACAAAAAGCCGTTGGCAGTACCGCTAGCCCAATCCTTGTTGCTGAAAATTACGGGATCGCTGCCCTTTATCTTTGTTGAATCTACCTTTACCCGGAAAGCTACGGTAAAGTTCTGGCTATAATTGAAGGGGTCTGTCGCGGTGTCAAGCTGGATGTAGTTGTTGTAGCTCAAGTCAATGGCCTTTCTGCCGCCGGGGGCATCAAAATATGTTTCCGTACCGGTCACTGAGACCGTGGGGGCCAGGTAGCCGGCATCGGGTTCGTTGTTCAGGTTGTTGTCGAATTTCAGGCTGTAGGCGATTGTCTGCGCCGTGGTTGTTGCCTGCTCGACATTGGAATACACCGTCTCCCCATTCCTGGTAGCCGACACAACAACGCTGTATTTCTCGGCATAATCGCCGGTAAAGTAGGCGCTGCCGGGGGTTGTAAGCGTCACGCTCGTTGGGCTTGCGCCGGTAATAGCTGCGGCGGTGGTCAGATCCGCTTTGACATAGAGCAGCTCATACGTTACCCCGTCTTCGGGCTCCGCCGCCTCCCAGGTATAGTTTACCCGGCCGGGAGCCTTGCCGGTTACCAGCGGGTCAAGGATGGGGGCGCTGTCGAAGTTGGCGCTGAGGGCAGTCTTGGTAACGGCCTGTTTAACCGCCGAATACGCGGTTTTTCCGCCCCGGCTTATTTTCAGCACCGCGCTGTATGTCGCGCCGCCTGTAAGGCCGGTTACGGTCCTGGAGGTGATCGCGCCGTTTTCGGTTGCTACGAGTGTGCCGTCGGAACCATCGGCGGCGATTGAAGTATCCTCCTTGATGTACAGTTCGTACGTTACATTGTCGCCGGGATTAGCCGTTGTCCAGGAATAGTTTATTGCTCTGGCCCGTGCCCCCTGCACAAAAACCAGTTCGGGCGCGACCGGATCGACGAGATCGGCAATTTCCATCGCGCTAAGCGTTTGGTTGACCAGCAGAAAGTCCTGCATTTGGCAGTTAAAATTGGTATTAATCCTGCCGGAATCAGCCGCATTGCCGGCGGTCTGGCCAATATAGGAATTAAACCCGCCGTTCATACCGCCTGAAATGTTGTAATTCTTGGTCGACACCTCGTTGCCGTTGTAGTAGTAGCGTACCTGACCATTAGTACCCGTTTCTTTGTCAAAGACCACGGCAACGTGCGCCCAGCCGGTGGTAACATTGCCCAGCGATACATCGCCAAGGTTAGTGGAACCGTTCCCGATGTTCACTTTCAGACTGGCGCCGGTCATACAGATGACAAAACCCCGCAGACTGCCGCCGCCAGAGTCCCATCGTTTATTGCCAAAAACAGCCGCATCACTTGGAGCAAAGGGGGTGTTGGCTTTAACCCAGAACGCAATGGTAAAGCTCTCGCTGTAATCAAAGTCCCTTCCAAGGTTGATGTAGTTATCTTTAGTCAGCCTAACTGCCTGTTTGCCATCCCCGCGGGCGTTGGACTCCCAACCTACCGTGCCCTCCTCGGTAAGGGCGCCGCCGTGCGACTTGGTGTTGGTTATGTTGCCGTCGAATGACAGGCTGTATTCTTTATCCCAGGCGTCCAGGGCCAGCGCGACATTCTCCGCGCCGGTCGCCCCTACCGGGACCGGTTCCACGGTCGACTCATAGCCCTTGTACACTATCTGCGCGTGTACCGTTTGGCCACTGTAGCTGCTGGGGATGCTTATACGCCAGCTCGTGCTGTTCATCGGCAGGGTCACACTGTTAATGGGGATTGTTTTTCCGGCGTCTTCGTAAATGGTCAGCGTCCCCCGGAGAACACCACCATCGGCAGTCTCCTTGGCCAACGTACCTTTAATGTACATACGGAAATCCTCACCGGCGAATTCCCATGCCAGCTTGGTAACCTGATCCGCGTAAATATGGGCTACATCGCTTTTAACGGCTTCCGTGCCGCCCGCAGAAAGGGTGGCAATGACCAGGTAATACCCGGCGGGTATACTGTCTGCTGTTCCCGATAGCGCCGTCCCGATAGTCGTTTCAGTGCCGTCGCCCAGAGAGCGCAGAACAATCGTTACCGCCGGGGTAAAAGCGCTGGAATTGGTAATGGCATACTCCAGGCTTCCCGTGCCTGCGCCGGGCGCGGAAAAAACAAGCGTAACCGCAACCGCCGCCGTTGTATCAACCGCTACCGTAAAATCAGCCGTTGAAGCGCCGGTGGCAACCTCAACGCCGTCGTTTTTCGCCGCAAGCGCGAGGGACCAGGTCCCCTCCTCAAGCGCCACCGGACTCGTGCCGTCCCAATTGGTAATGGCCCTGACCGTCCCTAAAGCGGCTTCAGTAAACGTAAGCTCCCAGGAATCGATAAGCAGATCCGTCACCGCAGGCAGCAGGGTCCGGCCCGCCGGGTCCCCAATGCTGATGGTTACCAGCCCTTTACCCGCGCCGGCCTTGGCCCCCGATGCGGGAGGGGCCAAAAGATTGTTACATCCGGCGGCGATCACCATCGCCGCAAGCGCCGTCAGAACGCATACCAATTTAACGGTTTTGTTCACCTGTTTTTTCATCGTACTGCTCCTTTTAATGATTCGCCAGAACGGTAAAGGCGATAGGCGCCGCCGTCCAGGTACTGCCTGTTGCGGTGTGCTTTGCCGCCAATACCAACTCGTGCTTGCCAAAGTCATACGCCCCGGCACTGATAGTTATGCTGGTACCCGTTCCTTTAC
>BNVD01000180.1 GCA_025997835.1 Spirochaetia bacterium | reverse complement strand
CGGATTTTCCCACCGGGGGACTGGTGGACGTATCGGACTACCGGGACGGGAACGGCAAGGTGCTGGTGCGGGCCAAGCTCGACACTTCGGACCCCAAGCGTATCGTTATCCGGGAGCTGCCCTTCGGTTCCACCACCGAAAGCCTTATGAGCAGTGTGGAAACCGCCGCAAAAGCGGGGCGTATCAAGATTCAGTCTATCAGTGATTTTACTACCGAAAATGTGGAGATTGAGGTCAAGCTGGCACGGGGTGTGTATTCGGAAGAAACGGTGGACGCCCTGTTTGCCTTTACCGAATGTGAACAGTCAATCTCGGTAAATCTTTTGGTGATAAAAGACGGCCTCCCGGCGGTGATGACCGTTACGGAAATCATAAAACATCACGCCCGGCAATTGGTAAAAATTCTCACCAAAGAACTGGAACTGGAAAAGCGGGAATTGCAGGATAAGCTGCATCTGCGCACCCTGGAGCGCATCTTTATTGAGGAGCGTATTTACAAGGCCATCGAAAAGATGAAGACCGCCGCCGGTGTGGAAAAGGCTGTTGTAGACGGGTTTGATCCCTTCCTCAAAGAGATTGGCCCCCGCGGGGTGAGCAGTGATGATGTGGAACATTTACTGCGTATCCCCATCCGCAGGATTTCGCTCTACGACATCAACAAGGCCCGCACGGAAATGCAGGAGATCGAGGCCCGTATTAAAGAGATCAACGGGCACCTCAAGAGCATCATTGCCTACGCAGTAGGCTACCTTGACGGGATCATCGGCAAGATAAAAAACAACGCGGAACTGGGCAAGGGGGAGCGGAAAACCAGAGTCGGCAAATTTGAAAAGATTGACGTTAAGGAAGTGGTGAAAGCGGACCTGGAACTCAAGTACGACAGCAAGACCGGCTATTTGGGTACCGCCGTTACCGGCGTTGTGGCGGCGGAAGTATCGCCCTTCGACCGGATACTCACCCTGCGCCAGAACGGTACCTATTCTGTGGCAGACCTGAGCGAGAAAGCCTTTGTGGGTCCCGGCGCATGGTGGATCGGCGTGGCGAATAAGGAAGTGTTGTCGGCTATTGTGTTTACGATTATCTACAAGGAAGCGGAAACCGGCCTGCCCTGTATCAAACGCTGTATCATTGAAGGATGGATCATGAACAAAGACTATGCGCTGGTTCCTGAGGGGTCCACGGTGCTCCATGTGGACACCCGGCAGAAATTTGTCTTTACCGCCAAGTACAAGCCCAAACCGCGCATTAAGGTACTGCAGGAAAACTTTAAGGCCCAGGACTACGCGATCAAGGGCCTCAAGGCGAACGGGGTGCGCCTGTCAAACAAGGAAATTATCAAGGTCGAATTACCAAAGTAACTGCTGTTTTAAAGCATTATCGCGTATAAGGTCAGCAGTTTTGGCTTTGCCAAAACTGCAAGACATTTTTTTAGCGTAGCTAAAAAAATGTCAAGCGACCGACGACATCACGCTTTCACCGGCGCTGATATACCTTGTTTTAAGGCATAGTTCAAAAAGTTCGCGGCTCATAAAATCTTCGATGTTTTTTTCATAGCCGTCTTTGATCCGGGTTACCCGGACCGTATAGCCCTCACTGGTTTCGTCCAGAATATCCAGATATTCCACCCGGTCGGCTTCGCATTTTATGTAGTATCTCTGTGTCATTGATCCCTCCATAGCGGTATGTTTCTATTATCGGAACATTGAACGGAGGGACTTTAGCGGTTAATTTCAGTTCCAGCAATTCAAAGTATGAAGGAGCAGAGTTGAAAACGGATACCAAAAAACGTAACCAGGGGTCCTGGCCGCTAAAAAACATGGTGCCCCCCGGAGGTGCCCCCCATGTTTTTTACGGCCACCCCATGTTACCATTAGTGGGTACCCGTTTTCACCTTTTCTGGCCATTGAATTGCCGGCATTTGCGGGTGGTTTTCAGCTTGAACTCGGTTAGTACTATGAACAAGGGAATTTTTGCGGTATAGTAGCATAATCGCAGAAAATTGGACGTTGGTTCGTAAGGCGGGTAGGGTAGGGGTATGGGCGAAAAAAGAGAATGGTTTCAGGATGAGCGTTTTTGGGAACAGTACGCCCCAATCATGTTTGACAAACGGCACTGGGACGAGGTTCCCGCCGTAGCCGATGGCCTTACCCGGTTGGCGGCTCTCCGGCTTTACGATGATGATGCTGCGGTATCGCCTCCACGGGTGTTGGATCTCTGCTGCGGGTTTGGGAGAATATCCGCAGAACTGGCCCGCCGGGGTTTTACTGTTGCGGGAGTAGACATCACTTCTGCGTACCTCAAAACCGCACGGGAAGACGCGGCCTACGAGTCCCTTGACATCGAATACATACAGGCCGATGTGCGGGACTTTAAGCGGCCCGGCGCTTTCGACCTCGCAGTAAATCTCTACATCAGCTTCGGCTATTTTGAAAATCCCGGTGACGACTTTCTTGTTGTACAGAATGCTTTTGAATCCCTCAAAGGCGGCGGCGCCTTTATCATCGAAACTCTGGGGAAGGAGATAGCGGTTAGGGATTTTGTGGAGGCCGAGTGGTTTGAGCGGGCGGGCTTTAAGGTGCTTACCGAATATACCGCGGTGGATTCCTGGGCGGCATTAAAAAACCGGTGGATACTGATAAAAGACGGACAGCAGATAGAAAAGACCTTTACCCAGCGCCTCTACGCCGCATCGGAACTGCGGCAGCTTCTATTGGATGCGGGGTTCGCCGGTGTGGAAGTATACGGCGGTTGGAACGACGAGCCCTACGATCAACACGCACAGGCGCTCATTGTGGTGGGAAGAAAGTAGTAGTACTGCGATACAGGAGGGACATTGTTTTGGGCAAGTACATTTTGGCTTTGGATCAGGGTACCACCAGTTCACGGGCGATTCTGTTTGACCGGGAACAGCGTATTATCGGGAGCGCCCAGCGGGAGTTTGCGCAAGTGTATCCCAGAGAAGGGTGGGTAGAACACGACCCTATGGAGATATATTCTTCGCAGTACGCGGTGATGATGGAACTCCTTACCCAGCAGGGAATCGCCGCCGCAGAGATTGCCGCCATCGGCATTACGAACCAGCGGGAGACGACCATACTTTGGGACAAAAAAACGGGACGGCCGGTTTGCAACGCCATTGTATGGCAGTGCCGCCGTACTGCGGATATGGTGGATGCCCTTGTCAAACAGGGCCTTGAAGATCATATCAGAAAAACTACCGGCCTCGTGCCGGATGCCTATTTTTCGGGGACCAAGATCGCCTGGATACTGGACCATGTTGAAGGTGCGCGGGAACGTGCGCGGAATGGAGAAATACTGTTCGGTACCGTAGATACCTGGCTCATCTGGAAACTTACCAACGGTGCGGTTCACGTAACGGACTACACCAACGCCGGCCGGACTATGCTCTTCGATATTCACAAGCTCGATTGGGACGCAGCGTTACTGTCGGCGCTGGATATACCCCGCGCCATGCTGCCTGAGGTACGTTCATCCAGCGCGGTCTACGGCACGGCGAACATTCAGGGCACGGAGATTCCCATTGCCGCCGCCGCCGGGGATCAGCAGGCGGCGCTGTTCGGGCAGTGCTGCTTTGAAAAGGGAGAGGCCAAGAACACCTACGGCACGGGCTGTTTCCTGTTGATGAACACCGGCTCCGAGCCTTGCGAAAGTACAAACGGACTGGTGACTACCATTGCCGCCGGGACCGGAGACGCAAGCCGCCCCGGTACCATGCGCTACGCCCTTGAAGGCAGCGTCTTTGTGGGGGGAGCGGTGATCCAGTGGCTGCGGGACGAGATGCGGTTCATCACCGAAAGCGCCGACGCGGAATACTACGCGGGAAAGGTAGCGGATACCGGCGGGGTGTATCTGGTACCCGCCTTTACGGGCCTCGGCGCCCCTTATTGGGATATGTACGCCCGTGGCTGTATCGTGGGGATTACCCGTGGGACCAAGCGTTACCACATCATCCGTGCGGCGGAGGAGTCCATCGCGTATCAGAGTCTCGATTTGGTACGGGCCATGGAAAAGGACACCGGCGCAACGATAGCGGAACTGCGGGTGGACGGCGGCGCGAGCCGGGACGCATTCCTCATGCAGTTCCAGGCGGACATCATGGACGGTACTATCAGCCGCCCGGTGATACGGGAAACCACCGCTCTGGGCGCGGCGTACCTCGCGGGGATTGCCGTGGGTTTCTGGCGGGACACCAATGAAGTCCGCGCCCTGTGGAAGGAGGATGTGCGCTTTACCCCAACGATGGAAGCGGACAAGCGTACCGTCCTTTTGGCGGGCTGGCACAAGGCCATAGGCCGGAGCCGGGATTGGGCGGAGTAGCGCCCTCGTGATGCCTCACACGTGTGTGACATTGCTTTTTGTCGGTTTTTACGGTATAATTATAGGATATGGAGAACAACCGTATGAAAACCATGAAGGGATTATATCGCTCATATACCCGCACCGGGCTTCTTGTATGGATGCTGGCGGTATTAACCGTGTCCTTGTCCGCGCAAAACAAATTTGCC
>BNVD01000179.1 GCA_025997835.1 Spirochaetia bacterium | reverse complement strand
GTACTCAATATAAACATGAACTTCTTTTTCAGCTGTTTTTAGCTCTACCTTTGCGATTTTCCACGGTGCTTTTACTCCAAGCACTGCCTTATAAAATTCGTCTTCTTTCATTCTCTAATTGTATCATGTTTTTGGAGTTTTTTCCACACAAATGTCGGGAGAACCCAAATTTGGGAGAGGGGTATACCCATTTTACCCTTGAGGAACGGGAGGAGATTGCCATAGGTTTGGCACATGGGAAAAGTCTGCGTTCTATTGCAGCAGCTCTGGGCAGAAGTCCGTCCAGCATCAGCCGGGAGATCCGGCGGAACAGCCCTTCTTTCCGGGCGGTGAAATACCGTGGGAACAGAGCCCAGAAACGTGCTGAGGATCGTTCTCGGTGCAGCCACGCAAAAGAACGCCTTGCAGATCCCTTTGTCCGGGAATACGTGGAACATCATTTGGTCAAAGACGGCTGGACTCCGGAAGAAATTGCAGGAAGGCTTTCGGCTGATTATCCTGGTTTAAAAACTAACTATGAATCAATCTACCTGTGGATTTACACAGAACGCCGAGATCTCATAAAATGCCTGGTTAGGGCCCATAAAAAGCGTCACAAATGCAGTTCAGGTACGGTTTTGCGTAAAACAAAAATCCCCGGTAGAGTTGATATAGACCAACGTCCGCTTGACATTGAAAACCGCGAAGAAGTTGGGCATTGGGAGGCCGACACGTGCGAAACTACTGTTTCGCCTGTTTCCCGCCAAAGCAAAGCGGTAACGGCAGTATTTGTCGAACGAAAAACGCGCATATACATTGTCATCAAAATGAAAGACAAATCAGCGCAGTCGATGTATCTCGCTACACTAAAAGCGTTGTCGCGCTTCCCGGCACATTTGCGAAAAACTTTTCCCGTATGACAACGGTAGTGAAAATGCATGGCATGAATTGACCAATTCGAAGCTTGGGACAAAATCATATTTCTGCAAACCCTACCACAGTTGGGAGAAAGGCAGTATCGTCAGACTTTAGTCTGCAATCGCAACGCTGTTTTACGCAGATATTTTCCAAAAAAACATAATTGGCATTTGACAACTCAAAAACAAATTGATAAAGTCTTAGTCAAGATTAATTCAACACCGATGAAGTGTTTGGGGTTTAAAACCCCTCAGAGCCTGTCAGAAGTTTTGTGTAAATAGCATTTTGCTATAAGAGCGGAACCCGCTCATTTCCGAACAAAATGGCGAATTGGTTTAGTGCCATTCCCCACTGCTTTACCGGCATCGTCCACTTCTTCGAAGCGTTGCGAATTGCCAAATAAAGTATCTTAAAGATAGCGTCATCGTTGACATCGGACTCGTAGAGTCCGATGTCAAGCGGTTACGCGTAACTTTTCGTAACTGGTAATTAAGCGATTCGATAGCGTTAGTCGTATAAATCGCTCTGCGAATCTCAGGCGGATATTTAAAAAACTCGCTCAAATCATTCCAGTGATTTTCCCACGATTGTTATCGGACTGAAAGTCCGCATCATCGGATATTTGTTGTTCCAGATTCTGCCGAACTCGTCAAGCGCCGCGCGTCCGGCCTCCTCGCTCGGCGCCGAATAAACCGCCTTCAAATCCGCGCATAGTTTTTTGAGGTCCTTGTAGGAAACGAACTTGGTGGAATTACGAACCATG
Organism: Spirochaetia bacterium; assembly: GCA_025997835.1. GTDB lineage: Bacteria > Spirochaetota > Spirochaetia > Treponematales > Breznakiellaceae > BNVD01. The sequence continues at coordinate 2,885 of BNVD01000179.1, read as the reverse complement.
TGCACAATACAAAGTTGTACGTGGGTCTGCGGAAACACCGCCCGCACCGCGTCAGGGAAACCGGTAAGTCCGTCCATACACGCGATGAGAATATCCTGGACACCGCGGTTTTTCAGTTCGTTGAGTACGCTCATCCATCAGAAACGAAGTTTCTGCATTTGGCCCCTTCCGTCTCGGCTATCCAGAGCCCCATCGGACTTTAGTCCGCAACATCCTTTTTACCCTCGAAATTCACCCCCAAAGCCACGTAAACGCTCTTTACACAGCCCTTGCCATCCTGCCGGGCATTGACCCTCAGCGCGTCCAGATACACAACCGCATAGCCCTTATCCAGCGGGCGGTTGCGCCATTCAGCGGACTTTAGTCCGATACATCGTCCATCACCGCGCTCGTTACCCGGCTTATCAGTTCAGGCGATACTTCGACATTATACACCTGTTCCAGGTGCGCCTTAATGTCGCGGTCGCTCATCCCAAAGCCGTACATCGAAATAATTTGGTCGTTGAAAAGCGGCACACGTTTTTCATACTTGGGTATTATTTGCGGCTCGAATGTCCCGTTCCGGTCTCGCGGCACTTTGATGACCGCGCTCTGGTTCTCAGGTCTTCACCGTCTTTTCGCTGTAGCCGTTTCGGCTGTCTCCGCTGTTGTCCCCCGCATTGGAGTTTTTCTCGTAGCCGAGATGCTTCGGACCAAAGGTCCGCTCCAGTTCGGCTTCCAGAATCTTGTTGAGCAGCCGACCTGTCAGCTGTTTCAACAATCCGCTCTGCCCGAGGACTTCCTCCCGGCTCAGTCCTTTGACTTCCACCACGTCAAGGATTTTGTCGATTATGTCCTTCTCTCTAACTGCCCGTGTCCTAGCCATAAAATCTCCTCTGGTATTTCGCGGACTTTCAGTCCGACCATCTTTTGGCTATTTACACAAACTTTGTTACAGGCTCACCCCTCAAGGGGTTTTTGCCAATTCGGCGGGTGTTGCACTTGCCGGTTGAATCCGCCAAATGTAAAAATCGCATCAAATCCTTTATTGTTTGTAATTCAAGTCCTGCGATAAAATTTCCAAAGTCTGTGCTATTATTCCTTTCTAATATATTATAATAATCCGTTCGTCTTAATAATGGAATTGAAACAGGAAACAATTTATCCTGATATAAAAATGTATTCATTACCAATCTTGATATTCTGCCATTACCATCTGTAAAAGGGTGAATATTAACTAATTGCCGGTGTGCCTCAGCAGCAAACATAACTGGATGAATTTTATTTCTATTTTCATTAAGCCATTCTATATATTTTTTCATTTCAATCGGGACATTTTTTGCTTTTGTCAATACTTTATTACTTCCACTTATTATCACTTCAATATTTCTGTATTCACCAGGGCTAATAAAATCAGGTATATTACCACTAAATAGATTATGGCAATATAATATATCCTTTTCTGTTATATCTCTTTTTTTTATCAATGAAAACATATAATCATAAGCCTTTCCATGGCCTTCAACTTCATAAAATTCACGCAATGGATGCCCTCCAATAGTTACACCATCCTCAAGAATAACTTTTGTTTCTTCCAATGTATAGGTATTACCTTCAATCGCATTAGAAGAATAAGTTGTTTCTATCTTAAAAAATTGGTTGATTTGTTGTAAATAAATCCCTTCAAATGGTCTTATTTCGTTGATGATTTCCATTCTTTGGGTAATTTCGTCCAATTCATTCATACCATATGCTCCTTATATCCTATTTATACTATATTTCATTATTTTCTGCAAGTCATTTTATTAAAAAAAGAGTCGATTTTTTCTTTATTTTACAATAAGATTAGGCAAAAATTTCGCCTAACGTGAATGGTTTGCGATGTTTTGGCGGCCCGAATAAGGGCTTGCGAAGCAAGACCAGGGCCGCCAAAATGTGGGTGGAGTGAGCCGTGGGAAGGAGCGTAGCGACTGACCTAGCAGCCTGTCGCGCTTTTCAATCGGGTTATGTACCTTTCCGCGTAACGGGGAAGTTTGTTGCCGAATTACCGGGGGAAAAGGCCTATAATCCCTTTTTCCCCGGGTAATTGCAGCCTCCCGTACCGGTTCATCCTTGAGAAAGGGCAAATAAACGCCTGAAGTCATAGGCCAGAGTAACCAAATCCCATTCTATGTTCACCTTTTCAAGCCCTCTCAGGAGAAATTGCCGGAATCCCATCGCCTGCTTGATTATCCCAAATACCGGTTCTACCGTCTCTTTGCGTTTTTTGTAATGTTCCTTGCCCTCTTTGGTTTTCAGCCGTTGTGCCATCTTTTCGGTCATGGTGGCATCGGGCGCTACCGGCGCCGGTTCTTTATGCTGCTCCAGATCCTGAACCGAACGGTGGTGTTTTTGCCGCCCGACAGAACAGTAAACCAACGGTCCCTGTCGTGTACCTTCCTCATCTTCCTGCTCAATCGCCGTTATGGCGGCCTCACTGAAAAAACCGGCGTCCGCAATTACGGTTTCCACTTCATATACGGTCTGGTCAACACGGTCCACTACCGAGGGTAATTCCTTCGCGTCATTCACATGATTGGTTACATAGTTTCCCAACACCAGCATGCTCGAAATATCTACCGCCGCCTGTGCGTTGTACGATTGTTCAAAGTGTTTGCCATTCCCTGCCTTCATTATTCGGCTGTCCTCATCAGTGAAATTATACTGGTACTCTTCAAGCGGTTTTTTTGATTTTCCTTTCCCTTCGTTTGCGGGCTCTTTTTCGCCTCCTTTCCCGCTTTCCCCTTTCGCCTCCGCATACCGCGCTTCCATTATTTTCCGTGCCCGTTGCAGCTCGCCTTTCCGTATATCCCGCCGCGCTATCTCCTCGGGTATCGTCAGTCCTGCTTCAAGCGGTTTTGCGTCTG
>BNVD01000178.1 GCA_025997835.1 Spirochaetia bacterium | reverse complement strand
ACCCCTTCCCCGTCAATGGCCGCCGCGTCTTCTGCCTGGGGCCAGCGGGGCTCCGCCACTACCCGGTCCGTGATATGGGCGTCTTCTCCGGCGGCTTCCTCCACAATCACCCGGACGTGATCATTCAAAATATAGTCCCGAATATGATCCTGTTTGTAAAATTTAAGTTCATAGTCGCCGGGTTCCTCCGCCCGGAAAACAAAGCGTTGTCCTTCAGGATCAGTCTCCCTGGAAACCTGGTTCATACCACGCCGGGACTGCGCCTCCCCCAGATATACCCACCCCGCGCCCCGGAAGGGGATCTCCACCATCTGTCCTGGGACCGCCTGAATCGTACGGGAAAAGGTGATACGGTCCGCCATCGCCGGGGATATCCGTGACGGCAGTTGGGGAACCGGAGCTTCCGGGGTAGTGTTCGCCGAAGCCGGGCGCCCGGACCCGGTTTGCGGCAGCGCTTCCGCAGGCCTGATAAACCGCGGCGGTTCCGGCGGCCCGGAAGGCGGTGCTTCCGCCAATGCAGCAGGATCCGGTGCCGGCGGCGCAGACGGCGGTGTGCTTGGCGGAACTGCCGTGGCGGCCGGCGCCGAAACAGGAGGCGGCGTAACGGCCGGTGTTGCGGGGGGAACCGCCGTGACTGCCGGCGCGGGGCTTGGCTCCGCACCGGTCACCGAATCGGGAACCGGGGGCTCCGGCGGCAGGGGCGGTACATCCGGTTCCGGGAGATCCTGAACCGCGATGGTTTCCGGGGCCGGAAAAACAGGCTCATCCGCTTCGGCGAACTCAGGCTCCGGCAGGTCCACCGGGTCAATCTGCTCTATCGCTTCTTCGGGGACCAGCCCCACATCGGGAATTTCGCCGGGTAGCGCGTCACCGGCATCCGTCTCAAGGCGGTCAATAGCGGGGGGCGGCGCGTCATCATCCTTCGTAACCGGATCACTCTTGCAGGAACCGAACAGCGCAGCGGACATAACGGCCGCCGTAATCAGCATGATCGCAGTGAACAGAAAGGCCGCAATTCCCCGGTTCCGTGCTGCCGTGTACGTCATGGAACCCGCTCCATGATGCCGTCAACCACGGCGCTCATCATATCCTGATAGACGGCGGCCCCTTCTTCCAGCGGGTCGGTCCAGTAGGGACGGACATCTTCTGTTGTCCAGGCATCCCGTTGTTCCCGTTCCAGCAATACCGGGGGCAGAAAATCCGGCTCATCTGCCAAAAACAGTTCTTCCATAGGGAGCGTCCCCTGATAAGGCCCGGCGGAATTATTGATCTGCTCAGACCTACTGGTCTGAGGCAGGTAGGGCTGTTTAACCGGTTCCGGCGGCCTGGGCGAACTGCTGCGGCTCAGTACCACCATCACCACAATCCAGGTAATCAGGAAACCGGCGAAGACGCCCGCGCCAATCAAAACCGGCATACGCCGGGCGCGAACCCCCTCAACCAAGCGGGAGCGCCATTCGCCGGACATAGCCGAAATCCGGCGCAAAAACTGTGCTATAAAATCACCCCGTCCCATACGATGTAGTGTACCAAAAAAAAGTATGTTCACAAACCCCATGAGATACGCTAAGCTCTCATCTATGGAAAGAACCTTTGTTATGCTAAAACCCGGCGTTCTGCAGCGCCGTATTGTTGGAGAGGTCCTGAACCGGCTGGAACGGAAGGGGCTTAAGATTATCGCACTTAAAATGCTCAAGATAGATAAGTCGATGGGGGCGGCCCATTATGCGGAGCATAGCGGCAAGGACTTTTATGACAAGCTGCTCGCCTATACCACATCGGGGCCGGTTATCGCCATGATCCTTGAGGCTGACGGGGTGATTGGCCGGGTCAGACGGCTGGTGGGGGCAACCAATATCAATGAATCCCTGCCGGGGACTATCCGGGGGGATTTTGCGGGCTCTACCCAGCTCAATATTATCCACGCTTCGGATTCCCCGGCAAGCGCGGAGCGGGAAATGGCCCTGTTCTTTACGAATACTGAGATTTTTGACTGGGAGGATGGGAATGCCCAGTGGTTCTGAGAACGACGTACCGGCGAACGGCTGGCCCCGTATCGCCGTGCTGGGGGCGGGCGCCTGGGGGACCACGGTCGCCAAGGTTATCGCCGACAAGGGAAACGAGGTGATCCTCTGGACCCACGAGCCCTCCGCCGCCGCCGTGATCAACGAAACCCATACCAACCCGCGCTACCTCCCCGGCGTTACCCTGCCGCATAAGCTCCTTGCCTGTTCGGATATTGTTGAAGCCGCTTCGGGCCGGGAGTACCTCATCCTTGCCGCGCCGTCCCTGTATTTGCTGGACACGGTAAAGCAGATCCTCAATGTCCCTTCCATCCGGGAGGGGGAAACCGCCATCGCCGTGATCACCAAGGGCTTCCTCCCAAACCAAACCGGCGGTACCGCAGCGTCCCAACAGAAAGCCCCAAGGCTGATTCTGGAAACCCTGGAGGATTATCTGCCGGGGTTTTACCGGCAGTCTCTGGTGTACATCGCCGGGCCGAGCCACGCCGAGGAAGTGTCCCGTGGAAAGATCACCGGGCTTATCGCCGCCAGCGAGAGCGCGAAAAATTCCATCCGCTTCCGAAACCTCTTGCGCAGTAACCGCCTGCTGGTCTTTTCGTCCTTTGATGTCCGCGGGGTTCAGGTGGCGGCCGCCGCAAAGAATGTAATCGCCATCGCCTTTGGTATTCTGGACGCGTTGAAAACCGGCGGGAGCACAAACGCCGCTCAAGAGATGGAAGCCGTTCCAGCAGGAACGGCAGACCTCTTCGGGGACGGCACCGAATCGCTCCTGCTTGCTGCGGGGCTCAACGAGATTCAGACCCTGGGGAGGGCTCTGGGCGCCACCTACCCGGAAACCTTTACCTCAATCTCCGGGGTAGGGGATTTGGACGTAACCTGCCGCTCGGTATTTGGCCGCAACCGCCGTTTTGGCCGGGAAATCATCGAAAAGGACATTCTGGCCTCCTTTACGGACCTGGACAATCTGCTGGACCGGATCGGCGAAATCGGCTACCTGCCGGAAGGAGCCGCCGCCGCCAGGTACGTCACCATTCTGGCCGAAAAGCACAAGCTCAAGATGCCCATAAGCACCGGCCTCTACCGGATTCTCAACAAGGAAATCAAGCCCGTGGAATTTCTGGACACCTTTTTGCACGGGCTGATACCGGGCAAACGGGCGTACCGGCATATACGGCTACGGCAGACCTAAGGACCCGCACAGGTCTCCTTGGCTACCGCGCCCCAACGTGGTGTATCATATTCCGCACATGCTCATTTCGTTAACTGCAGCCTGTGGTCCCGCCGCAGGTATCGCACTTCATACACGTCCCGTTCCGCACCAGCGTAAATGTCCCGCAGGCGGGGCAGGGGTCCCCTTCATACCCCTTAATCCGGGCCTGGGCGATCTTTGCGGCCTCGGTAAGTCCCTGCTTCACTTCTGATAAAGCCGCATGAGCCGACGACAGTGTTGCTGCCGCATCTGCCGGCAGTTTTACTGCGCCGCTAACGGTATCTTTCGCCGCACCGGAACCGGCGTTGCCGGACCCGGAAGGCGCAGTCCCGGAAACTGCCGCGCCGCCCGCCGTCTTACCCGCCGCAGAGCCGCCAACCGCTTTACTGTCGCCCTTTCCGTGGGGGCGGTGCTGCCGCAGTTCCGGGCCGTGTCCGCTCAGTTCATCACTGGTACCGGTAGTCATCAGGTCTTCGGGCTTTACCTGACCGAGCTCGGTGCGTTTCAGGTAGCTAATCGCCAAATCCCGGAAAATATAATCGATAACGCTGGTGGCCATCTTCACATAGTCGTGACCCTGCACCATGCCGTTAGGCTCAAACCGGGAGAAGGTAAAGGCATCAACGTATTCTTCCAACGGCACCCCGTACTGGAGCCCCAACGACACGGCGATAGCAAAACTGTTGATCAGGCTTCTGAACGCCGCGCCTTCCTTGTGCATGTCCAAAAATATTTCGCCCAGAGCGCCGTCGTCGTATTCCCCGGTACGGATGAAGATTGAGTGGCCGCCGATCTTGGCTTTTTGGGTATAGCCGCTCCGCCGGTTGGGGAGGGAACGCCGCACACCCCGCAGGTCCCGTGTCAGCGGCCGGTCCGCCGTGAGGGGCCGCTCCGGCGTGTCCAGGTTGCGCTCCACGGCGAGAATCGTATCCGCCAGCGGGTCCGTACCGGGGGCAAAGGACGACAGGGGCTGGGAAAGTTTCGAGCCGTCCCGGTACAGGGCCACCGCTTTAAGGGCGCTTTTCCAGGAAAGCATATAGGCGCCCTTTACCGCTTCGTAGTCCGCACCGTTGGGCATGTTGATGGTCTTGGAAATCGCCCCGGAAACAAAGGGCTGCACCGCCGCCATCATACTGATATGGGCGGTCCAGGCTATCGAGCGCCGGCCGTTTTTCCCGGACGGCGTGGCGGTGTCGAACACCCCGTAATGCTCCTTCTTCAACAGCGGCGCGCCCTCAAGCCCCATGGTCCCGCAGGCAAAGAGATCCGCCTCCTCAATCTCCTCGTCACTAAAACCCAGGTGCTTGAGCAGGCTGAA
>BNVD01000177.1 GCA_025997835.1 Spirochaetia bacterium | reverse complement strand
AGATGGTCCGGAGTGACTGGAGTTGAGAAGGGTGCTCTGCCGATCATAAAACAACTGGCGGGCCGGATATGCATGGATCAGTGCATGGTGAATTTGGGCCCCGAAACGGACATCCGCCGCTGGGAGCCCGTAACGGTTTTCGGCGGCAGCGGTCACAGCGCCGCCGCTATCGCCGAAGAACTGGATACGATTCCCTACGAGATTACCTGCAACATCAACAAGCGGGTGCCGCGGGTGTATTTGCCTTAAATTTTATACTCCGGCATTTCCATCATGCCGTGTTCAAGCAGGAGCTGTTCCAGCCTTTCTGCGGCGATAGGTTCCGGTATGGTGAAAAAGGTGTTGCCGTCCACCGCCTTTGCCAACGAACGGTATTCGGTGGCCTGGGAAGATTCCGGTTTGTACTGAACCACTGTCTGGCGGTTGATTTCTGCGTGCTGTACCAGATTGTCACGGGGGATAAAATAGAGCAGCTGGCTGCCAAGCTCCGAGGCAAAGGCCCGCAGGAGGTCAAGCTCATTGTCGACGTTCCGGCTGTTACAGATAATTCCCCCAAGCCTTACGCCGCCTTTTTCCGCGAATTTTCTGATGCCTTTGCAGATGTTGTTTGCCGCGTACAGGGCCATCATCTCGCCTGAGGCTACGATATAAATTTCTTTCGCCTTTCCTTCCCGTATCGGCATCGCAAAGCCGCCGCACACCACATCTCCCAACACATCGTAAAACACATAGTCGAGATCCTCTGTGTACGCGCCAAGGCTTTCAAGCATATCAATAGCAGTGATAATGCCCCGCCCCGCACAGCCGACTCCGGGTTCAGGCCCGCCCGACTCAACGCAGCGGATACCTTTCCAGCCGCTTTTGACCAGATGATCCAGCGTTACTTCCTGCGTGTTGTCCCGTATGGTGTCAAGCACCGTTTTCTGGTGCAGTCCGCCCAAGAGGAGCCGTGTTGAATCCGCCTTGGGATCACAGCCCACAACCAGAATGTTCTTGCCGCCTTCCGCAAGAGCCGCCGTTAAATTCTGCGTGGTCGTTGATTTTCCGATCCCGCCTTTTCCGTAAATTGCAATTTGCCGTATCGCCATTTTATCCTCCAAATTATAAAGCCAGACTTTTACAAAGCCAAGCGTTCGCGCGCTTCGGTGTACATATCTTCAAGAACTTTAAGGCCGCCGGAATAACCGGCAACGTGGCCGTTTATCACCATGCGGGATACCATAGGATAGGAAACATTGACAAAGATGCCGTTTATCTCCTGGGCAAGCCGCTTTTCCCAGCTGGAACCGATAACCAGCGGATTACCGCCCGTGGCCGTCTCCCTGACGTTCCTGTGTATTTCATCACCATCGGTACTAAAAACAATGTCCGCAGTGATGCCGTAATTGAGATTTTGAAATTCCCGCGTCAGCGATTCCCGGTAGACAGCAGGTGTGTCATCGGTAATGAACTGGGCGGACGGAAACATTCCCAGATCATTCACCAGAAATTTGGTAAACGCCAGAGCGTAATGGGCATCCGCCACGGTGATAAACCGTTTCGACATTACCCGCTGTTCCAGAAAAATATCCGAGTACCGTTCTATGTAGTAGTAATACTCATCTTCGTGGGACGAGATAACTTTTTCGCACACCGTTTTATCGGCGCCGGCTTTCTCCGCCAAAGCCCGCAAAAAACGGGACGTTTCAAACGCGCCGACCGGAAGCGTCGGGTAGTGCATAAAGGGTGTGCCGTATTTTTTTTCCAGAAAGCGGACGCTCTCAAGCCCCGCCCAGGGGCCGACGAGCAGATTAAGCTGAGCGTCGGGGATACGGTCGATATTGGGAAGCCCCCGGCCGTGGCCGAATATGGTGTTGGGCGTAAGCCCTATTTCGGATACCAGCGATTCCAATTCACGCAGATTACCGAGCCAGAACGCGTCCTGCATGGGGGGCGCAGAGAATATGTTGACCAGGCCCGGCTGCACCGAAGCCTTTCTCCGGGGGAGGTACTGGTCAAAGATTGCCCGCAGTATCCAGTCATGGCCCAGATAGTTGTTCCCCTTGAAGCCGGGGGTATTGGCGAAGATGACTTTTTTTCCCGCATCGGCAAACTCACTCACCACCTCGCCCACATCGTCGCCGATAATTTCTGAAGTACAGCCGGTGAGCACCACAAAAAGATCTGCGTCGATGATCTTGAGCGCGTTTTCTATGGTCGTCCTCAACTTGTCCACGCCGCCGAACACCACCTCTTTCTCGCTGACGCTGGTACAGGGAAAGATGTTGGGCGAATACATACCCGACGTACCGTTGTTGTTGTTGAGCTTGGCGCCGCAGCCCGGCCCGGAATGCAGTACCGGTATGGTCCTGGGTATGGCGTGTACGGTCTGCATGGCCGCGAGGGCACATTTATACCGAGGTTGATATAATACTTTTGCCATTACCGGGCCTCCTTTTGCAGCATCAGGTCGCTGGCGTTTTTGTACCACCAGTCCGTATACGGCAGGCGGACCCGCGCCGCGAGATTTTTTTCAAAGCTGCGGTTCTTGATCGAGTCAACGATATATTGGGCAAAATTCAACATACCCCGGTATCCAAAGGCCATGTATTCGTCGGCGAAATAAACGGCGGTAATCCCCTGCTTGATGGCCCAAACGGTGCTGCCCGGATGCCGCGAAAAGTAGAGATCCGGTTTGTATGCGTTCAATATATTGAGTATCTCGTAGTTCTGCATATCGGCAACAGAAAGGCCGATATCATTGGGGGAGTGTTCTTTCAGGTATTCCAGCGCCGGGGGATTTTGGCCGTTGTCGTATTTGTAATCAAAATGCCAGGCGGCGGCCCAGACCGTTTTTATCCCCAGTTCCTGTAACACCCGGCTTACTTCGTAGGTATAACCCGGCCCCATGCCGATAACCGCGGTACGGCCCTCAAGTTCTTTTTTGAGCGCCTCTATTTGGGGAAGGTACTTGTCCCGTTCTTTTTGGAGATACGCATCCGCTTCCGCCTCTTTGCCGATAATTTCGGCGATTTTGCGGAGCCAGGTTTCAAAGCCCGCGATCCCGGAAAAATTGATCGTCCTGACATACGGTACGCCGTACAGTTCTTCCAGCCCGTTACCCAGATAGGTGCCCAGGGTGCCGCACACACATACGGTGGCAAGCGATTCCGAAAGATGCTCAAGTTCCTCGACGGTGGAATTCATGTAGAGGAACTGCGGCCTTACTCCCAGTTCGGCAAAAATTTCGGTAATCTGGGGCCTCTGGCTTTCAAAAAAGTTTTTGAAATTGATCACCGGGCGTTTTTCCTTAGGCGGTTTTACAATTCCCCGCAGCACGGCGTGATCGGCAACGTCAAAGCCCGAAGCCCATATCCGCGATTTAAAGCCCTCGCAGTGCACACTTTCTACCGGAATACCGGTTTCTTCCCTAAGCTCGTCGGCAAGGCTGTCGATGTCCTCGCCGATTACCCCAGAAACGCAGGAACTGGCGAGAAAAATCGCCCTGGGATGGTGGGTTTTGAATGTTTCAAGGGCGATTTTCCGTAACGGTTCAATCGCACCGAACACCGTGTCGTTTTCATCAAGGTCCGTACCGACCAGTACCGAACGGTTGGCTTCTCCAATACGGGCGGCAATTTGACCTGACAAAACGGCGGACCCCGCGGCGCCGGCACAACAGCCGGACGGGGCGTGATAGATAACGGCGATGTCCCGAATATCCAAAAGCTGATCAATGGCGCACATGGAAAGGCACATGCTTGACTGGCTGAAACAGCGTTCCCGGTTTTTTACACCGCCGCACGAAGCCCGTTCGCTCAAGTCGCTTACACAGCCGTGATAGCCGGTAATAGAACCCAGCCTCGCCTCCCGGACATTTGAAGACGGTTTTGAAAGCAAAGTCTCGAAACTCATATATACTTTCTCCTTTACAGATAATATTCAGGGGCGCGCTTAAAATTAAAACGCGACACAAATTGTTTTACGCGCTCCTCACGGGGTTTGTCAAAAATTTCGGCGGGCGATCCTTCCGCCAGAATTTCACCCTTGTCGAGAAACACGACACGGTTTGATATTTCATAGGCAAACTGCATCTCGTGGGTAACGATGGCCATTGTGGCCCCTTCGCGCGCCAGGTCCTTGATAAGGGCAAGAATGTCGTCAACCATTTCAGGATCAAGCGAAGAGGTGGGTTCGTCAAACAAAATCACCTCAGGATTAAGCGCGGCCGCCCGTGCGATACCAACGCGCTGCTGCTGGCCCCCGGAAAGTTCATGGGGTTTTGAGTCCAGCTTTGAAGAAAGTCCCACCTTGGTAAGCACCTGTACCGCAATCTCCCGCGCCTCATTCTTTTCCATTTTCCGGGAGATGACCAGTCCCTCCATAACGTTTTCCAGAGCGGTCATGTTTGAAAACAGCGCGTAGTTTTGAAACACCATCGCTGTTTTACGCCGCATCGCTATTTTTTCCTTTTTGCGGATTCGGGAAAAATCGGCGTGGAGATCGTCGATGCGTATGGTGCCCGAATCGGCGCTTTCCAGAAAATTGATACAGCGCAGCAGCGTGGTTTTACCTGAACCGGAAGGTCCGATAATCGACACCACGTCCCCTTCGCGCACAAAAAAATCAACGCCAT
>BNVD01000176.1 GCA_025997835.1 Spirochaetia bacterium | reverse complement strand
CGCCGGTAGTAAAACTGGCGATACTGGTGTTGTAGAGGGAGTAGGGGGAAGTGACCCCCGCCGCACTGATGCTGCCCTTGTAGAGCTTGAGCCGTACCGTGCCGGTCACCGTTTGCTGGGTGGAATCCACAAAGGCAGAAAGGGCTTCCCGCAGGGGGGTAAACCAGAGGCCGCCGTAGATCACTTCGCCCATCTTCTGGGAGACCTGCTGTTTGAATGCGTAGGTCTGCCGGTCAAGACAGAGGTGTTCCAGTTCCTGATGGGCGTAGTAGAGTATGCTGCCACCGGGGGTCTCGTAAACGCCGCGGCTCTTCATCCCAACTACCCGGTTTTCTACCAGATCGATAAGGCCCACCCCGTGGGCGCCGCCGATTTTGTTCAGGGTGTAGATAAGCTCCACGCCGCCCAGTTTCTTGCCGTTCACCGCCTTGGGTATGCCCTTCACGAATTCGATCTCCACATACTCCGGTTTATCGGGGGCCTTTTCCGGGGGGACGGTCATCTTGAGCATACGGTCCAGGGAGGGCTCGTTGGCGGGGTCCTCCAGTTCCAGCCCCTCGTGGGAGATGTGCCAGAGGTTGTCGTCACGGCTGTAGGAATCGCTTTTTTTCATGGGCACGGGAATGTGGCGTTTTTCAAGGTACTCGATTTCCTCCTCCCGGCTCTTGAGGTCCCAGGTCCGCCAGGGGGCGATGATTTCAATGTCCGGCGCAAAGGCCATGATCCCCAGGTCGAACCGGACCTGATCGTTGCCCTTGCCGGTAGCCCCGTGGGCGATGGCCTTGGCTTTCTTCTTGAGGGCATAGTCCACCAGCACCTTGGCGATAAGGGGCCGGGCGGTGGAGGTACCCAACAGGTACTTGTCTTCGTAAAGGGCGTTGGCCTTGAGAGCGGGCCACACGTACTCCTCAACGTATTCCTTCTTTACATCCGCCACGTAACAGGACAGGGCGCCCGTGGCCAATGCCCGCTGTTTGATGGTCTTCCAGTCCGCTTCCTGGCCAACATCCACGCAGACCGCCACAATATCGCAGTCGTAGTTTTCCTTGAGCCAGGGGATTATCACCGTGGTATCCAAACCGCCCGAATAGGCGAGAACGATTTTCTTTTTCATGCGAATAACCTCTTTTATGGGTATGGTATCCCAAAAGAGGCGTGTTTGGCAACCAGGGTATTCACTATAGTGACGGATATACGGGAGGGGCTGGGTCGGCGCCCCTCCCGCAATGTCAGGGTGGGGCTAGGAGTTTGTTGCACTTTGTGCATTTCAATAGTAAAAATCGGCTTTCAAGCCGATTTTTACCCTGCAAACTCCGTAAGGAGCCCGTTAATAGCAGGTTTTTTGCGGCATCCAGCGCAAAAAACCTACAAGTGCAACAGGCTCCTAGAGCAGATCTGCGGCGAATTTAGAACATACCGTTTGTATCACCGCGGGAATCATGTCCACAAATTTTTTGTGGTCGTATACGCCAAATACGACCGGGAGCTTGTCATCACCCTTGACGTGATAGGTTTTTTTGAAGAACACTTTACCATCGGCGTTTATCATGAACACATTCATCGTAACCGCCGCGGTCATGCTTCCGTTTTTCCCCACACCGTTTAACATTTGTTTGGTAAAAACAAAGTTTGCATACAAACTCCCCCGGGCTCCGGTTTCCGCCGCAAGGTTCCGGGCAAAAGCAGGCTTCCGCTGATCAACAAACCGGTACCCTTCAGGCTGATGAAAATCACCCCGGGCATATAGCGCTTGTATTTCCGCGTTTTGATAGGCCACCGACCCCAACACCTGTTCTTTGGCAATCAGGGGAACTTTGCTCTGGTTCAGGGCTTCAATCAGCATTGTCTCAGTTTCATCCGTAAGCGTTGCGGCACGGGAAAAGAACGCGCTCGTTTCCGCATTTTTTGACTGGTCAATTTTTTTGTTGAGTAAATCCCCCAAAATCCCCGCGGACTCCTTTTTTTCTCCGTCCCAACGAATATCCCCGTCCACACTGACCCAGACGACCCCCGCCGGCAGTACGGGGGAAAAATCCTTCTTTGCCCCCGTCGATGCGCAGCTTACGAACAAAACTCCAATTCCACACAAAACAAACAACTTTTTCATAACAGACTCCTTCGCAATTCAAGATATATTACTAAAATAGTAATATTATTATTTTAGTAATATACATCGATACAGCGATACAAGTCAAGAAAAATTTTAACTTTTTTGCCGGTTTTTGCTAATTCTTTACAGGATAAGGAATTACAGAATAAAGCAGCGCCCGCCCCCGTTGGGGACGAGCGCTGCTTTATACGGCGTCAGAGGGAATAGCGCTAGAACGAGAACGCATACCCCACATTGATCTTGAGCATGTGTACGTCGGTTGGCGGTATTTTTTCCAAACCTCCGGCAAACGAGACATTACCTTGATAAGCGGCAATCAAAAATAATCCGGGAACCCAGGTCGTTGTCAGCATCAGTCCCCCTTGCGCCTGCACCCCGAATTCCAATCTGTCGAGGTCTGATCCAGTCGAGAATTCGTCCGTCTTTGATAGGTCTCTGACGGTTTCGTACATCTTGATGTTTACACCAACTGCGGCATAGGGAGACAAGGTTACCACCTTGGCAATATCAATCGGCACCTTAAAACCAAGATTCGCGTCAAGCTGCCAGAATTTCTCGGCAAGGGTTAATGAAATCCGCTCAAACCAATATCTTTGCAGAACAAACACCGAAACATCAAGTGCCGGGGCAATATCAGTAACCAGTCCATCCGGTTGATAAGAATTACCGGTGTACGTCCTCTCCCCTGCCCAATGGTCAAAGATGTCGGTATAGCCCACGGAAAGCATTATCGCATTATCGAGGGCGTTTTTCTGTCTGGCACGTTCACGTTCTTTTTTTCTTTTTTCGGTGAGCGTCTTGTCGCCGGATACCAGGTCCCCGGCTTTGTCGAGTTTCCAGATACCAAACTCCAGGACCCATGTGGTGATGACCTCTCGGTCCCCGCTAAATTTCAACGGCACCGTATAACTGCCGTCGGTGTTTTTCTTTATGTCACCAAGGGTTGCCCTAAGCGCACCGGTGGTTTTGCCCCGGAAGGTGTCCTCAATGAGCCACGCAACGCAATAATTCATGGCGTCAACGAGGTTATTTACATTGTCGATGGCATCCTGTACGGTGCGGGGAGCACGGGTAAAGGTTTCCAATATGGCATATTCGGCGTTACTTGCCGTACACCCATTGGAAAGATAATCCGCAATCGTGCCGTATACCGCTTTAGGCTTCGCAAGACTTTTAATAAACGCGTCCAGCCGCAGATCCAAATTGTGCTGTTTGGCCGCTTCATCTTTTGGCTTGAGCGCTTCGGTAATATAGGCAAGGGCGCGGTCGGCGGGTATGGCAAAGAATGTGTTTTCCCGGTAGCCGGACAGGGTCAGTGTGTTAATTCCCGCAACAACATATCCGCTTGTCACATTGGCTTGCTGTACCAATAATGGACCGCCTGAGTTTCCATGGTCAATATTTGATGTGTGCTGAATATATGGACCCCACCGTGCAGGGTTGACGCCTTCTTCGTCTTCAATGTCGTGAGGCAAACGCATACGGGCATTGGAAATAACGCCTTTGCTGAATTGCCATATCTGCTCGGTAAACATTCCCGGAAAGCCTGCCGCAAATACATCAACCCCTTCTTCCGCGGGGCTTGTCATAAAGGCAAGCCCCGCCTTAAAGGGCTTTGCGCCATCGGCAAAGGTCAGAACGGCAATGTCGATATCTTCGTCGGCGGCAACCACCTTAAGCCGGTCATAGGTCGTCTTCGCGCCGTCCGTTTTTTCAAAAGAAACAGAAAGCGCAACCGTCTGCGCCACCACATGATAATTGGTAATCACATAGTTCTCTCCGTCCGGCGCAACGTAGACAAAGCCGGTACCGCCGACGCCGGATTTTATATAGCCGTCAATCCATTTGACGAGATCAGTTTTACCGCGCTTTTTGTAGTTTTCTTTCAGTTTGTCAAAAAACTCCAGTGCGTCGGAATGATAGGTACCTTTAATCATACCAACGTAATCCCTGAGGGTGCTCGCCTGGCCGAATGCCGCCGCCGCCGATATACATACCAACAGTACGGCAAGCGCAATTTTTCTGTGTAACATGTTTTTCTCCTTGTTGCCCATTCCAGGCATATTAGAAACGCTCTACCCTGCTGAATAGGGCTTTCCGGTTTTTGTTCAAGACCTAAACTAAGGCGTTATTTTAAGACCATACGTTTTTGAAGTGCTGCCGCTGTAGGGCCATATTTTAATATATACCGGCCCGGAAACAGATGCGGTAAAAGAATAAGGACTACTGTAAATATTGTGCCGCGTAAAAGCACTTGAGCCATCGGCATAGTATCCCTGTATATATGCATCGGTCAACACCTTGGTCGTATCCAATGTAATCGTGTATGTGGTACCTGATGTCACCGTATAACTGTGCCATTTTGCGTCGGTTCCGCCGCTTGTGCCGCTGGAAGTACCACTTGTACCGGTCACGAATGTGTTGGAAGTCAGCAGGGTTGCCGAAGCAATATTCGCAGCAAATTGTGCTGCCTCCGCGGCAGTCAGCGGCCTGCTGTTGGCAGTAGTGAAC
>BNVD01000175.1 GCA_025997835.1 Spirochaetia bacterium | reverse complement strand
TGGAACGGAGGGCTTCCGCCGATCCTTGGACATCACTCTTGATGATAACCTTGAGTTCCTGAATGGCCCCGTCACTGATGGTATCGTAGAGGTTATCCAGGGTGATCTTCCTGATGTTTTTGGAATCCTCAAAGCGCTTGAGTTCCTGCCGTTTCGCCGAAACACCCCGTGCGGTCTTTTCATCATCCACTACCTGGAGGGGTTCTCCGGCGTTGGGGCCGCCCTCGAAGCCCAAGACTTCCACGGGCATAGCCGGGGTCGCTTCGGTAATCTTTTGGCCCTTATCGTTAAAGATGGCCCGCACTTTTCCGGGCCAGACCCCGGCCACAAAGGAATCGCCGATGTAGAGGGTTCCCCGTTCAATCATGACGGTAGCCACAATGCCCCGCCCGTGGTCAATCCGGGCTTCGAGGATCTTGCCCTCCGCGCTGTGGGCGTAGTTGGCTTTAAGGTCGAGGATTTCCGCTTCCAGAAGGATTGCGTCGATGAGTTTATCGATACCCTCTTTCCGCAGGGCCGAAATCTCCACAAACATGGTAGTGCCACCCCAATCTTCGGGCATAAGCCCCAGGTCGGAAAGCTGGCTCTTTACCCGGTCGGGATTGGCCTCCGGTTTATCCATCTTGTTCACCGCGACGATAATGGGGACCTCCGCCTCCTTGGCGTGGTTGATGGCCTCAATAGTCTGGGGCATAACCCCGTCGTCGGCGGCAACCACCAGAACTACGATATCCGTAACCTGGGCGCCCCGTGCCCGCATCCGGGTAAAGGCTTCGTGTCCGGGGGTATCCAGGAACGTGATGCGCCCGTGGGGGGTGTCCACCATATAGGCGCCGATGTGCTGGGTGATGCCCCCGAACTCGCCGGCTACCACGTCGGCACTACGGATGGCGTCCAGCAGTTTCGTCTTACCGTGATCGACATGGCCCATTACCGTCACCACCGGCGGGCGAGGCAACAGGGCCGCCTCATCGTCCTCTTCGGTGGCGATCACCGTTTCGTCGTAAAGACTGACTATCTTCACCTCCGCCCCGAATTCACCGGCCAAAATGGTGGCGGTATCGGCATCGATCTGCTGGTTGATGGTAACCATCTGGCCCATACTCATGAGCTTATGGATGAGGTCGGACGCCTTGAGGTTCATCTTCCGGGCAAGCTCGGAGACCGATATTACTTCCATAATATCAATGGACTTGGGCACCGGATTGGTCACATTGATGATCTTCTTCTTGGTCTGGAGGAGCTTTTCCTCCATCTCCTGTTCCCGGCTCCGCTGGTATACCGGACGCTTGGGCTTAAAGGACTTTTTGATTGGCCCCTTGCCCTCAAGGGCTGTTCCGGCTGGGGGTAAATTTCCCCCACCGGACCGGGGGCCGCCAAAGCCGCCGGGCCTACCGGGACCGCCCGGACGGGGACCGTTAAAGCCGCCGGGACGAAAACCACCGCCTGAGGATGGACCATTATAGCCGCCGGGCCTACCGGGACCGCCCGGACGGGGGCCGTTAAAACCGCCGGGACGGAAACCACCGCCTGAGGGCGGGCCATTATAGCCGCCTGGCCGGGGGCCGCCGGGACCGCCCGGTCGGGGACCGTTAAAGCCGCCGCCTTCGGGCCGGTTTCCAGCAGGCCGTCCCCCTGCCCTGCCCATCGTACCTGCGGGACGCGGTGCAAAGGTCGATGGCCCACTCCGATTCCCCTCATCTCTGGGAGGACGGGGACCGACAAAGCGACCGCCGACCTTACCGGCAGCTCCGGTGGGGCGCGGGGTTCCGGTAAAAGACACCAATTGGCGAACTTCGGAATGTGCTTTGGGAGGAGCCGCCGGTTCTTCCCTGGCGGAAAGCTCAATTGCCGCAGAGTCAGGCTTTTCTTTGGGAGTTTCGGGAATGACTGTTCCTTCGGTGCTCTTGGCCGCATCCCGCAACGCGCCGCTTTTTGCGACCACGACTTTGTGCTGAGGTTTTTTCGCAGGCGCCGAAGCGGCGGCGGATACGGCGGACGGCGGGGCCTTTTTCTTGACCACCACCACCTTGCGACGTTCGGTCTTTTCCACCGGGGGGGAAGGGTTCTTTTCTCCGCCATCCGGCGCTTCACCTTCGTTTTTTTGCCGTTTAATGAGTTCTACCTTGGGTTTTTGGGTATTGTCTAATTCCTCAGCCATGATCCACCTTTAAACATCCTGTGTTTAGGAGCCGAACAGGAACAAAATGCAAGACATTTTATTCCTGTTCGGGTCCTGACTCTTCCTCGTATTCAAAACTCAGCCCGATACCGCAATTCGGACAGGTTGTCATATCTAACGTAATCTTCGCGCCGCATTCGGGACATTCGTATTCTTCCATATCCGCCGACTCTGCGGACGATTCATCCGCATCTTGGGCAGCTTCTTCCGCGTCTCCGCCTTCCTCCTCCACGGTGTCTTCTGTGAATTCTTCCTGTCCCGTTTCGGCCCCTTCTTCTACGATTTCCACGTATTCCTCGATCAGCTTCCGCAGTATATCCAGCTGTTCCGCCGTAACGGTCGTGAGGGCCGCTACCTGATCTTCTGCAAGGGCAAGGAAATCTTCGATAAATTCGATTCCATTCTCCAGAAGGGCTGCGGAAACCGCCTCGTCCACTCCGGGAAGCTCGGAAACACGGGAAATTTCGTCGCCGTAGTCCCCGAAAAGCTCGGAAACCGCCCTGCGGGATTCGGCGGAGATGTCCATTTCCCCAAACTGGGTGTCGGTTTTAACGTCGATGTTCCAGTCCACGAGGCGATTGGCAAGCCGGACATTGAGCCCTTGTTTACCGATAGCCAGGGAAAGCTGGCCTTCGCTTACCACCGCCAGAGCCTGATGCTTGGCCTCGTCCAGAATAACCACTTCCCGGACTTCCGCCGGGGAAAGGGCGTTCTTGATAAACCGCCGGGGATCGGGATCGTACTTGAGAATATCAATCTTTTCACCCTCCAACTCCCGGATCACCGCCTGAATTCGCACCCCCTTAAGACCCACACAGGCACCTACGGGGTCCACATCGTCCCGGTTGGAATAGACCGCCAGCTTGGTGCGGTACCCCGGCTCCCGGACAATCTTGTGGATTTCCACGGTTTTGTCGTAGACCTCCGGTACTTCAAGCTCGAAAATGGCCCGGACAAATTCGGGATGAGTCCGGGAAAGGACAATCTGCAGCCCTGCGGGGATCTTGTTCACCTCGGTAATCAGAGCCTTGATACGGTCGTTTACGTGGTAGATTTCCCGTGGGGACTGGAACTTTCTGGGGAATATCCCCTCAATCTTGCCCAGATCTACATAAATGGTCCCGTTCCGTTCCCGCTGATAGTATCCAATGATGATTTCGCCAACCTTATCCTTGTACTCGGAATACAGGCTGTCCTTCTGGATTTCCCGGATGGACTGTTTGGCGGTCTGTTTGGCGCTTTGCACCGAAATACGGTCAAAATCTTTCGGGTCCACCTCAATCAGAAGTTCATCCCCGATTTCCGCGTCGGGATTAAGCTCCCGGGCCTCTTCCAAATCAATCTCTACGACCGGATCGTAGACCCCGTCCACTATCTGCTTTTGGGCATATATCGATACTTCCCGGTTATCATCGCTGAACCGGACAATGGCGTTTTCCGCATTGCCGTACCGGCGCTTGTATGCCGCAATGAGCGTGTCTTCTATCGTCCGCAGTATTAAATCCTCTGAGATACCCCGATCCTGAATCAATTGGTGAATCGCTTCCGACATATCCGTTGCCACGGCCTCATCCTCCTAAATTCTTACAGAATGATCATTCTATAGAATGATCCAGCTTCGCCTTGGCGATTATTGAGAATGGTAATACAACCATTCCATCTTTCCCGTTCAACGTGACCCCCTCCGTGTCCGCCGCCTGGAGTATCCCGCTTGTCCAGCCGGAAATATCCGTGCGGTAACACCGGACGCCCCGGCCCAGATAATGGCCGAATTCGGCACCGTCCTTGATAAGCCGGTCTATTCCGGGGGAAGAAACCTCCACATAGAGGTCCTCGCCCGGAAACGCCAGTTCCAGCCGGGGCAGGATGGCGTGATGCGCTTTTGAGCAGTCATCAACCCCCACCGCGCCGCCATTGTAGACCACCGCACGGACTTGGGCGCTCCCTTTATGGCGGGAAACGGTGAATTCCACCAGTACCATGCCCAGGCCCCTGATTACCGGGTCTATCGAATCATATACAGGGTCCGCTTCCCTGGGGGTATACCGCACTGCCCGTCCCTTATCAATCAAAGCCGCAATAAAAAAGGGTCGCTCGAACGACCCCTTTTTAACTGAATCTACGATGTCAAGGACTACTGTACACAGGTGTGAAAAGTATGTCAAGAGCCCGCATTGCCTCATCGAAAATCTAACCCTAGGAGCCTGTTGCGCTTTGACAAAAATATAACCTATTAGTTCATATTTTTGATGAAAATCTGCTAAATTTCACCAAAAAAACAACCTATTAGGTTATAAAAGTCGAGAAGTGCAACAGGCTGCTAGCAGCCTGTTGCACTTTCCCAGGGGATCGCCACACACCGACAAAATATGGTAAAAAGGGGGTATGGGAATACGATTTGTGGAGATAGATCGGGAGACGCCGATGCTGATACCGGTAGATTTACGGGAATGGATACCG
>BNVD01000174.1 GCA_025997835.1 Spirochaetia bacterium | reverse complement strand
GTTTGCAGGGCTGTTTTGTCGACAGGAGCGGGGACGCTGGGACTGTCGACGTTGCAGCCAGGGAACACCAAACTCAATACCAACACGGCTGTAAAAACAGCTTTTACCGGCAAACCTGAAAATCGAAGCTTATTCATAGAAATCCTCCAATAGCATTTTGTTACGTAAATATGGCTATAATAACGTATTATTACGTCTTGTCAAGCCTATATTACGCAATTTTAAGTAGTATGTAATCCAATAATGGGGTTCAGAGAAAATTTAAAGGCCGAACTGGCATATAAAGATATGCTGGTCAAGGAATTAGCCGCACTTTCAGGGATAAATAAACGAACTATTGATAACTATCTGCGGGGAAACAGCTCAAGCCCATCTGTTGAAGTCGCCGTCAGTCTTGCTAAAGCCCTGGGGGTCTCGGTTGAACATCTTGTAACTAACCAGGATGGTTACCCGGAAAAGGCCGCTGCTCCCCTTGCGCCGGACCTGCGTATCATCCTCAGGTTCCTTGAAACATTTAATGACCGGGATCGTAAAATCGTATTCAATCTGGTAAGATCGTTGTATGAATTGGAAGAATCGGAGAAAAAACAATAATCGGATGTCCTGCCGGTCAAGTAAAACCAGGAACATACAAAGCCCTCTTGATATAACCATATTTAATGGTATATTCATAGGCAATGGGTAATTTGAACCGTAGCAAAATTCAATACTATGTCCTCTGCGTAGAAACTTTTGCGGATGTAAAGCAAATACCCCAAAAGGAAGCTTTCAAATATCTCTATGCCCATAAGGGCATTGAATTTCTCATAGAGTGCTATGATGCGGAACATACCCTTTCACTTGATGATGCGGTAGAAGACTTGACCAGAGTGTGCAGGAACAACGGGGGAAATCTGGAATGACTCTCTATCATGGCTCGAATACCGAGATTGACCGCGGACTTACTAGTCCAATTGACCTGGGTAAATGTCGGCCTTATAAGGATTTTGGGAAGGGATTTTATACAAGCCCCTCTGAAGATCAGGCTAGGGCAATGGCAAGAAGGACAGCGCGAATCTACGGCGGGAATCCCAGTATCACGCTTTTTGAAGTAGATGATTCGATTTTGTCCTCAGGAGCTTTCAAGGTGAGGGTCTTTGATGGGCCTACTATTGAATGGGCGCATTTCGTAATGAATAACCGGAATCGGGCGTTTACGGATATATCAAGCGTGGAATGTAATATCGACAATAAATATGACATCGTTTCCGGTCCTGTCGCCAATGATGATTTGGTCGCTCTCCTGAACCTTTTTATTGCCGGGACTATCTCAAACGCTGCCTTGACCGCCGAAATGACCTACAGGAAAATGACCAGTCAAATATCTTTCCATACCGACAAAGTGATCGTCCATTTGTTTAAAACAGGAGTCATTGAGGACCGGGGTAGGTCCTATGGATAAGGATACGCGTGAAATCCTCGCCGGAATGGTTACGGCGGATATTGTATGGTATATCACGAAAGATTTTGGAACAGAAGAAGCTGAAGCCATGAATCAGTTTTACGGGTCCTACGTATTTGGAAAACTCATGGACTTTGAAACCGGCCTTTACCGCGAAAGTCCCGCCTATGTCTATGACCTGTTTAAGATCGAAAAAGAACATGGGCATCTGGTCCAATTGGAAGAATAGTTCCAAAACAATAGGGCTGTTCGAAAAGCACACATACTGTGCTTCCCGGACAGCCCTTTGTTTGTTTTAGGGATTTCCTGTTATTTAATCAGGATGAATTCAACCCGGCGGTTTTTCCACCAGTTCTCCCGGTCTTCGAAGGGTACCAATGTGCGAGCACCGCCAATACCCACCGCCTTGAGGCGGCTGCTGTCAACACCGAGGTTTACCAGATAGTCCACCACCGTTTGTGCCCGTTGGGTGCTTAAGCGCTGGTCAGTTACCTGTTCCCGCTGCCGTTCCCGCTGGCTCCGGGCCACAGGATTGGTGTGGCCTTCCACATCAACCTTGTAGGTTTCGAACTTGTTCAGTACCGTGGCAATACGCCCAAGGATATAATCGTTGTTTTCGATGACCTCCGGGGGAAGGCCGTCAAAACCGCCGGAATTGGCGGCGAATACAATGGACGGTACCTGCACCTTGAGCCGGTCGCCATCTTTTATAACCAGAATATCAACCTTGATAGGTGACAAGGCGCCGGTTTCTACGGACCCGCGTATGGTGTTCTCATTGTCCCGCGTATCGACGGCACTGAAAGCCCAGCCATAGTCCGACGCGGATTGCACCAGTTCCCCGGTCTGTCCGGAGGTATTGCTGCGGCCGTCCCAGGTAAGTTTCGCAGGCGGCGCCCCATCACCGCTTGTCTCATAGAAAAGATTACTGGTCGAATTGGGCTGGAAAATCTTTATCGTCCAGCTTTGGACCCCCGATACATCTTCGGCGTTCAGGGTGATGAACAGCTCATCATTTTCTCCATCCTCATCGGGACTGAAAAACTCAGGCGAGAACTTCGCGCTTAACACAGGACCCGCAATATCCGGTATGGCAACAGTCCCTTTTATCTCGGACGTATTGCCTATGGAATCCGTGGCGCTGAAGGAGTAGGTATAGTTTGAAGATGATTGTACCAGTTCTCCGGCCCGCTCCAGATCATAGTTATTGCTGCGGCCGTCCCAGAGCAGTTCCACAGGGGGGGCGCCCTGACCGCTCATCTCATAAAAAAGTTGGTTAGATTCGGGATCAAAAATTTTCAGCATCCAGCTCCAGATGTCCGATTCGTCTTCGGCGGTCAAGTTGATGACGATTTCGTCATTCTTACCGTCCCGGTTGGGACTGAAAAGCCCGGAATCGAACGCCGCAGTTAATACGGGACCTTCCTTATCACCAGACTCAACTTCCGGCGGCGGCGGGGGCGGCGGTGGGGGCGGTGGCGCCACAACGGGCGGCGGTTCTACAGGCGGCGGCGCTCCTTTACAGGACAGGGCAAACCCTATCGCCAAAAGCAGAGCAATAAACGACAGCAACTTTTTCATGATTCAATCTCCTTCTTGTTTCTTATAATATAGCCCAATTTGCGCGTTTTGTCCAGTAGTAATCCTTAGAATGACGCGGTAAAGTGCAATTTGATTTCGAAGGGGCTGTCTTTCACTGCCCGGTGCAAATTCCACACAAAGTCGGCGCCCAATTCAAAAGGCATCTGGATAAAGATGGCGACATTGTAACCGGTAACTGCAAACAGGGACAGTGTCAGGTTGTCACGGAAGGGGAGGCCTCCGTCGCGTATAATATCAACGGTACGTGCAATATCCCACGAATCGTTTTCGCGGGAAAGGAACGCGGTATAGCTTGCGGTAAGCGAGATCCGCCGAAGAAACAGCGCCGGCCACAGGCCCTTTTGAATCTCCAGCGAGAAGGGCACAATGGCGGCGCCAGCCGAAACAAACGCAGTGCGGGACGGGAACAGTGATGCCTGCAGTGAAAACGGCAGATTGAAGGTCATGTTGCTGGAGTTTGTGAAGGGTAGAAGGCGCGGCAGACGTGCGCCAAATGTCAGTTCGGCATTCGTGTACCATGGTTCGTTAAGGTGCTGCACCCACTCTGTACGTATTCTGGGTGTAATGCTGATGCCGCCCCGGTTGTAGTGACCAAGCCCACGCTGCCGTATTGTTGAAAAGCTCACCTGAAACAGGTTTGTTACCACATTGATCAAATCCCCTACCGCGTCCACATTCGGCTCAGGAACCAATGTCTGGGCATCGGCAGCAGTGTTTATCAATGTGCTATATGAGTACCGGGCACGCTGGAGGGGGAGGGGATTTTCATAGCCCAGGAACCATTCCGCCGTGTCACGAAATGTAAGCGCACTATTCTTTCCTACCATGAATGATGACGAAAGCGAAACGCCCGCCATGTTCTGATCAAAGCCGCCGGTAGTGAATAACGTGTTATCCCACAGACTATACGAAAAAATATTTTTACCGCCGCTTAGGTTTATATTAAAGCCGCCGGACTCGGAAAAATTGTCAACACCAAGGCTGATCTGAATGGCGTTTTGCTCGCCAGGGTCGTTCGTGATGTAGGTAATACCCCAGGGAAGCGCCCACGGCAGGTCAATGGTTTTCGTTTTCGTAGTGTACTCGTATACCCCGATTAATGGGAAGGGCATAAGGATACCGTCGGTCCAATAGCGTATGGGGTGGTACTTTTTCGCCGCCGTGAGAGTTTGGTAGCCGGCATCGCTTACCGGTGCGTTTTTGTGTGTACGGGATACCGCCGCCGTTTCCGTAAAGGCCGGAATTGCATCGCTGTCCAAAGCGGCGCTGTACACCGCGCCGTTCTCGTAAAAGCGGGCGGTGTATATCAACGTATTGCCGTCAACAAGCGCCGGAGAATAGATACCGCCGGAAAAATCGGCCTCAAGTAACTGCCAGATAGCGGTGGGGTCCGCTTCGCCGTCAGCGGCAATACGCAGAATACCGGCGCGGGGCAGTGTACCGCGATCGGTCCACGAAAAAGCAAGGGATACGCCGTGTTCATCCTGTGCGGCGTTCAGCTCGTGTATACGCATCGTCTCCGATGGGGTATCATAGTAGGTAATATCCCCGGTTGCCATGTTCAGAAGCGCGACCGACCACACCCCCTGTTCTTTGCACACAAAAGCTGTCAAACCATTCCCCGCA
>BNVD01000173.1 GCA_025997835.1 Spirochaetia bacterium | reverse complement strand
AATATGTCATAGTATTCAGGTCTTTATTCCGAATACCCGGCGGATATTATGGGATTTTGGCCGAAAAAAACCTGTTTACCTTAGGAGGGTAAGAATGAAGAAGTTCGTTTTGTGTATTTTGGTTGCGTGTATACTAATCAATTTTTTTGTAAATTTTTTTTGGTTTTAGGCTATTCAGCTTTTTTGTCGTATAATCGGCAATAATCCGGGTGATTTCTCCCACCATTTCTTCTTTCAGGCCGTTTATCGAGTCAATTTGTACGGATTCCATTGAAAAAAGTTCCGGGGTGTCAATATTGAAGGCATACGCAATCTTTTCCAGCACCTCCACCGAGGGAAATCTGCGCTTGGCTTCAATGCAGGCGATATAATTGGCCGCCGTATGCGCATGTTCGGCCAATTTTTCCTGGGATATGCCCAGCCGGGCCCGGTGAAATTTTATATTGAAAGCCAACAGTTCTCTTAAATCAGTCACCGGGTATGCCTATCTGTCATATAAATTCATTTTATATGCTTAATAGGTATTGACTAATAATGATTAGCCATACGATACTTCAATACTATGACAATATGTCATAGTATTCAGGTCTTTATTCCGAATACCCGGCGGATATTATGGGATTTTGGCCGAAAAAAACCTGTTTACCTTAGGAGGGTAAGAATGAAGAAGTTCGTTTTGTGTATTTTGGTTGCGGCCGGGTTAAGTCTGAGTGGCTGTGCCACAATGTCAACTGTTGATGGAGTCAGGACTCCGCTGGGTGCGCTCACATCCCCCAGTATCAATGCAGCCAGACCGGAGATTGCGTCGTATAAAATCATTTTGGGATTGATAACCTCTGGCTATCCGGCATTCCTTGAGGCGACGAAGGGCCACGATGTTGATATAAAAGCAACCACTATTTTGGGTATTATCACAACGGTGTCCGCTGTAGAAAGACAGTAGAAGCTATTTGACCGCCCTGTAGTCCGCCGGTGCAGGGCGGTCTCTTCTGATGAATATAACGGCATTAGTATGAATGATGAAAATAGAACTTCTATGGTTACATAAGTATACATCAAGTGCCTCCGGCCTACCGTTTATACAGCCAGTCCCTGGCGCTAAACTTTTCCACGGCCAGTTCCCGCCCGCGCCGCTCCTCGGCGGTGGTGGGAGCGGCGGGGAGCAGGTCCAGGGTAAGGGTGCGGCGGAAGCCCTCCGCCAGCGCCATTGACGCCTGCTCCATGGAAATGTCCTTCCCCAGCGCCTTGAGGCTGGTGACCCGGTTCTTTACGTCTTTGATAAGTTGATCTTTCAATTTTTCCTGCGGTACCCGGAGGAGTTCAAACATCAGGTCTACATCGTTGTTTAACAGTATGGTGCCGTGCTGCAGTATACAGCCCATGCGCCGGGTCTGGGCGTTGCCGGAAATCTTTCTGCCCCCCACAAGGACATCGTTGATGGGCGCGAAGCGGGCTTCCACGCCCAACAGGGAAAGCCCTTCTATAATGCCGGCGCAGAACCGCATATATGAGCGGTTGATATCCTGTTCCGCCAGTGTATGGGTGTCTGCCATGATGATACTGTAGGTAAGTTCAGCCTGATGGAATACCGCGCCCCCGCCGGAGATACGGCGGACCACATCAATCCCGTGGGCTTCACAGGCCGCCGCATCCACCTCTTCCTCAAGGCCCTGAAAGTACCCCAGAGATACCGCCGCGGGTTTCCAGCCGTAAAGCCTGAGGCAGGGGAGGGCGCCCGCCGCCACAGATTCCAGAAGGGCTTCATCCAAACCCATATTGTAGTAACCGTTGTGGTACCCGGTTTCCAAAAACCGGAACGGATGGGGCGCTGTTTTCATAGGGCCTCCCGCTTAAGGGCCGAATTGAAGACCTCCGCCAATCCATCGCCACAGATCCCCTGTGCCTCCACGCCTTCTTCCTTCAGGTATTGGTCGAAGCTGGCCCCCAGCTCTTCCGCCCGGATACCCGGCAGCCGCTGTTCCACCCGGTCAAACCCTTCTTCGGGGCTGGCGAAAAAATCCCCCCGGATGGAAATGGATTGGATAATCCCTTCCGCAAGAGGGGAACCTTCGGTTGAGGGCGAAAGTTCCGCAGTAATCCGTATGAGCTTACACCCTGCGGGTTTGCCCAGAGCTTCAATTTTCATACTATTTCCGATGGCACTGTACCATCCCGCCTTTGCTTCTCAGGTGACGCACCGTTCCAGGCATCCAGAGCGTGGTAGCTGGTACGGGCCAGGGGGGCGGACACCACGGAGGAAAAGCCCCGTTCCCGCCCTGCGCGCGCATAGTCCGCAAATTGTTCCGGGGTGATGTACTCCGCTACGGGGATCTGCTTTGACCCAGGCTGGAGGTATTGGCCCAAGACCAGTATGTCCACCGCTGCGGAACGAAGTTCATCCATAGCCGAGAGGACCTCATCCTTTGTTTCACCCATCCCCAAAATCAAACTGGACTTTGTCCTAGGCACACCAAGGGCCTTTGCCGCTCGTAGGGTTTCAAGGCTTTTGTCAAAAGAAGCCCGGCCATCCCGGACCCCCTGCAATGAACGCACAGTTTCTACGTTATGGGCCGCTACATCAAGGCCCGCCGCCGCAATGGGGGCGAACTCCCCTTGGGTATAATCCGGGGTGAGGGCCTCAACCGTTACCGCCTGCAGCCTGTCCTTGATGGCCCTGATACAGGCGGCAAAATGCCCAGCCCCCCGGTCGCGCAGGTCGTCCCGGTCCACCGAGGTAAGCACGATGTAGCGCAGTTTCAGTTCCTCCGCCGCCAGCGCAATGGCGTCTCCCTCGTCCTGCCTTAGGGGACGGCCCTCCCGTCCGGTACTCACCGCGCAAAACCGGCAGCCCCGCGTACAGACATCCCCCATAATCATAAAAGTGGCGGTCAAGCGCCCCCAACATTCCCCCTTATTGGGGCAATGGGCCTCGTCGCAGACCGTATGAAGCCGGTGTTTTTCCAGCACGCCGCCGACCGCTTTCCAGGCGTCTCCCGAAGGAAGCCGCGCCCTGATCCAGTCGGGCTTTTTGAGGGATGTCATAGGGAAAGTATAAAGTACATCGGCACTTAAAGATACACTGATTTAAAGAGGAATCAACCACAGACCCAGTTGCTCCGGGGTGGTGCCAGGCACCGTTTTCGCCCCTTTGCGTTCCCACCTTTGGAGGTAGTTTGAAATAGCGCTTGACTTCCCTATTCAATAGGGTTATAATAAAATGTGGAAGGGCTTGGAATTGAAGCGGGAATTCATTTATACAAAGAAATTTGACAAGGGATGGGAAAAGCAAAGCTTGACCGATGAGGATCTCCGTCAATTAGAGCTTTACCTGATTGAAAATTCCGGCACCGGCGATATTATGCAGGGTACCGGAGGTTTGCGTAAAATCAGGTGGAGTTTGGCGGGCCGGGGAAAAAGCGGCGGCATACGAGTTTTATATATTGACTTAACCGATAGACAGCTAATTTGCATGATTGATTTATTTCCCAAGGACGAGAAAGAAAATTTGTCCAAGGCAGAAAGGAACGCCATTAAACAGATTGTAAAAATTATTGCGGAGGAGTTACGAAAATGAGCAAGCAATTTGACAGTATTATGGAAGGGCTAAACGAATTACTCGAATACACCAGGGGCGACATTACCAAAGCCCGTTCAAGGGTCGTTGAAGCGCCGGATATTAAAATAGCGCCTCTTAATAGTTTTACCCAAAAGGAAGTCAAGCAAATCAGGTTGAATAATAATTTGACTTTACGATCTTTCGCATCCTGCCTGGGGGTAAGTCAAAAAACGGTCGAAAGTTGGGAGAATGGGACGAATATGCCCTCTGGTGCGTCTCTCAGATTGTTGGAAATTCTTAGATCCAGGCCCAATGCGTTGCGGGAGTTGGAAATTATCAGCAGCGCTGTATAGGCGCCCCCTTGCACCAAACCCCCAACCGTGCTACCATAAACCCCATGACCATACAGCGCGGAAGCAAGCCCATTATTTAAGCAACCTTAGTGGCGGAACAAAGGAAACTCACTATCTCATTATCAGTAATGACTTCCTGAATCACAAATTCACCGCATGGAAGAGAATGAACTGCATAGGATAGCGCATTTTCAAAGGTGTCGTATATTCCGCATATCTTTTTATCATGAATAACAACATGCTTTAGTTTCATAAGTGGATCGGCGGCCCATGTTTCAAGGTTTTCCTGAAAATACTGGAGGTTTTCCTTCTGTTTTTCTGTCCAAAACTGTTCCATGTCTTAATATTATAGGCCTATAGGGGATAAGTCAAGCTCAAAATACGGGTCGACCACGACAAATACATGAAATTATCTAATTCCTTACTATACAAGGAATTAGCTCAAAATCCACTTTTTACCGACACTATATATTAGGAAAACAACACATCTGTATAGTATATTTCGCAAATAATTGCAAAATTCTTAAAAAAACCCCAAAAACCGCTTGACGTGGGGGGGGGGGGGGGGGGGGGTTTTTATACCCTTTTTTTTGCCTTTTTGGGGGGGCAAAAATTTGTTTTTTGGGGGTTTATTAGTAAAAAAAAAACTTTTTTTTGGGGAACAACCAATTTTGTTGCGGGTTTTGGGTTTTGTTTTTCCGGGTTTTGTTGTTGCTCAAAAAAACAATGAGCCCCCCCCGACAAATAAACTCTTTTTCCGGGTGAGGG
>BNVD01000172.1 GCA_025997835.1 Spirochaetia bacterium | reverse complement strand
CTCCGGTGAGGAAGCCCTTGTGGTAATGCGCGCCGCCGTCGCCCGGAACCGTCCCTTCACCCTCTGTTTTCTGGACATGATCATGCCCAAAATGGATGGCTGGCGGCTTGCGGCGGAGATCAACGGCGACAAAACCATCAATGCCGCCCACCTCATTCTGATGGTTCCCCACGGCCTGTTGGGGGCGGATGCCAAGATGACCCTGCTCCGCTGGTTCAACGCCCACATCAACAAGCCCGTCAAACGGCGGAATCTGGCCGCCACCATCGCCGCCCTCTCCTCAGGCCCCATGATGGACCTGGAAGGAGTTTCGGACCTCTGGTCCGCAGATCAGAGGTCCGTAGATCAGACAATGGACCCCAGTGAGAGCAAGACGGCAAGTTTACTGCCGGAAGTTCTGACGGATGCCATGACCAAACCACTGATCCTGATCGTCGAGGACAGCCCGGTCAATCAAAATCTTTTCGCTCTGATCCTGGACAAATTGGGCTACCCCACCGTCCTTGCCGATGACGGCATCGGCGCGCTGGAAAAAGCCGCCGCCAATCCGGTAGCGCTGGTGTTTATGGACATTCAGATGCCCCGAATGAACGGCTACGAAGCCGTCTGCGAACTGCGCCGCCGGGGCTTCTGCCGCCCGGTTATCGCCGTAACCGCCAGCGCCCTGGCAGATGAGCGGGAACGGTGTATGCAGGCGGGCTTCTCCGACATCCTCATCAAGCCCTTCAAGCGTCATGACATCGAGAAAAAACTTCTTGCCTGGATTAACGCCCCGGATTTACTCATCCGAACGGATGTACCGGACAGGCCGGATGATGCCGTGCCGTCATCTTTGCCCGCCGCACCGCCATCCGCCGCCCTCCCGCTTCCCGCCCATGCCTCCCGCATCTTCAACCGTGAAGACTTGGCCGATACCTTCATGGGGGATACCGGAATGGCCAAATCCATGCTTTCCCGGTTCCTGACCCACACCGGGCTGCAGATAACGCAGGATATTCCTGACAGTATGGATGCGGAGGACTGGGAAACCGCCATGCGGGAAGCCCACACCATCAAAGGCAGCGCCCTTACCCTGTCGGGCCGGGAATTGGGAGAAGCCGCTGCCCGGCTGGAACGGGCGTTCAAAATCGTTGACCGCGCGGAAATGGCCGCCGCCTTACCCCCCCTGAGCGCCGCCTTTACCCGTTTCAAGGCCGCCGCCTGCGCCTGGCTGGACGAAGCATGAAATACAGTTCCCTTCACACCCACACCACCTTCTGCGACGGCCAAGACGACATCGAAACCTATATCCGCGTCGCCTGGGAGCGGGGCTTCCACTCAATCGGGTTCAGCGCCCACGCCCCGGTGGAAAAAGCCGGCCTCTGCACCGGCTGGCACCTTAAACAGGAGCGGCTGGAAGCCTACCTTGATGCCGTCCGCGCCGCTCGCCGCCGGTGGGAGGGTAAAATCCCCGTGTACCTCGGCCTGGAAATAGACTGGATTCAGGGCCGCATGGGCCCCGCCGACCGGGAGTACCAAACCCTGGGACTGGACTACATTATTGGCGCGGTCCATTACGTCCTCCCCCCCGACAACGGCCCTCCCATCGCCGTGGATAGCGCCCCGGCCGAATTCGAGCAGGACCTCAAAACCCGCTTCAATGGTGACGGTGAAGCGCTCGCCGCCGCCTATTGGGCCACCGAATCGGAAATGATACAAGCCGGAGGCTTCGATATTCTGGCCCACCTCGATCTGATAAAAAAGAACAACGGCGGCGACCGCTGGTTTTCTACCGCCACCCCGTATCTCCGTGCCGTCACCGCCCTCATTGACCCCATAGTCCGCTCCGGGGTGGTCGTGGAAATCAACACCGGCGGTCTCAACCGCGGCAGCACCACCGAAACCTACCCCTCCCGCACCATCCTCTCCCTGCTACACGAAAAAACCGTCCCCGTAATCATCACCGCCGACGCCCACGCCGTAACCCACCTTGGCGGCCATTACGACACCGCCCGCCAAACCCTGCACCAGTCCGGCTACACCAAGACCGTCCTCTTCGAAGGCCGCCAGTCAGGTACCCCAATATGGCGGGAAGATGAACTGTAGGCGTGTAATTGCAAAGGCCCTTACGCCTTTATATAGCGGTAAATGCGAACCCCTCCAACAAGCCGCCCGCACACCCGTCGTATATGCCGGATTACCGGTTACGCCGTTCTTCCGCCGTCTTGCAGTCAATACACATAAGCGCGTAGGGAATCGCTTCCAGCCGGTCCTGGGGAATCCGTTTACCGCATTTGACACAGAGTCCGTATTTCCCCTGCTGGATACGGGTCAGTGCGGAATCAATCAATTTGAGACGCTTCAAGTCCTGGGACCCAATCGCCTCAATCATTTTGCGGTCAATATCGTCGGAGGCGATATCCGCCAGATCCTTGGGATCCATACCCTCCACGATTTCCTTGAAATCTTCGTTGCTGATTATCAAGTTTGATATGATCTCCGTTTTGAGATCGGTCAGCGATTTCTCCATTCGGCTAACAAAATCCTGATCCATGGCGGCCTCCCTTTGGACCTGTGGTCCACATACCCCTGAAATTATAGGGTATAAACAGTTTTTTTAAGCATACTTTTTTTCACATTTTGTAAGAATATTCCGTTTAACCGGCGTATAATGCAATAAGTTGGGAAGTTTTGTCAATAGGCCGCTAAACCCCGGCAGAGCAAAAGTTAAATGCTGTTGCCCTGACGGTACCCCGCACGGTACTTGTATCTTTTTTCGCCCTTTGCTAGCATATCAGTATAAATCTATCGATTTGGAGGTACAGTATGAAAATTGCGATTAACGGTTTTGGCCGGATTGGTCGCCTTGTGTTCCAGGCGCTTGTAGGACAGGGTCTGCTTGGAAAGGATAAGATTGACGTGGTGGCGGTGGTGGATATTTCCACCGATGCCAAGTATTTTGCCTATCAGCTTAAATACGATTCCACGCAGGGCCAGATGCAGGCCAAAATCGGGACCGATGGGGACGATGTTCTTGTGGTAAACGGTCACAAGATCAAGTGCCTGAACGGTAAAAGCTACGATGGCATCGGCAAGCTGCCCTGGAAGGAACTGGGGATCGACTATGTTATCGAATCCACCGGGCTCTATACCAGCGAAAAGGCCTACGGCCACATCGAAGCGGGGGCCAAAAAGGTCATTATTTCCGCCCCCGGCAAGTCCGGCGACGATTCCAAGCCCATCAAGACCATCGTCATGGGGGTAAACAACGAGGAATACGATCCCTCCAAGCACCACGTGCTTTCCAACGCCTCCTGCACCACCAACTGTCTGGCGCCGCTGGTTCATGTCCTTATTAAGGAAGGATTCGGCATCGAGACGGGCCTTATGACCACGATCCACAGCCTTACCGCTACCCAGAAGACCGTTGACGGTGTTTCCGCCAAGGACTGGCGGGGCGGCCGTGCGGCGGCGGAGAATATCATCCCCTCCACCACCGGCGCAGCCAAGGCCGTGGGCGAAGTGCTTCCCTCCACCAAGGGCAAGCTCACCGGTATGAGTTTCCGGGTGCCGACCCCCACGGGCTCCGTGGTGGACCTCACTTTCCGCAGTGTCAAGGACACCTCGATTGGCGAAATCGACGCCGCCCTCAAGAAGGCCAGCGAGACCTACCTTAAGGGTATCCTCTCCTATGCCGACGAGGAGATCGTCTCCCGCGACATCGTCCACAATCCCAACACCTCGATCTACGACTCCCTCGCCACGAAGCAGAACAATCTCCCCGGCGAGAAGCGCTTCTTTAAGGTGGTGAGCTGGTACGATAACGAGTGGGGCTACTCCAACAAGGTCGTGGACTTGCTCAAGTATATCGACTCGAAGAAGTAAGTCGGCATTACTGGTGTGAATTGAAGGCCCCGAACCCGCTATGGGCGGGGCCTTTTTTACTTTTAAGGGGAAGTAAGGAAGAAGAGATAAAACCGCAAAGGCGAAGAAGGCGAAGAAGGAAGAAAGGCGAGGCGCTCTTTTTCCTTATCTTTCTTTCTTCTTATTCGCCTTCTTCGCCTTTGCGGTTAAAAATCTTCCTCTTTTTCGTGGTTAAAAATGAATTTGGAGGTAATGATATGATTAAAACGGTAAAAGACGTGAACCTGAAGGGTAAGCGCATCATCATGCGGGTCGATTTCAACGTCCCCATGAAGGATGGGGTCGTGCAGGACGACACCCGCATCACGGCGGCGATTCCTACCATTAAGTACATTCTGGATCAAGGCGTAAAGAGCCTGACCCTGATGAGCCACTTGGGGGACCCGGCCAAGGATTCGAAGAAGGCCAGGGAAAAGGCCGAGAAGGACGGCAAGAGTTTTGACGAGGCCGCCTATATCAAGGGCAAGCACCGCTTGGCCCCGGTGTCGGCGTATCTGGAGAAGAAGCTGGGTAAGCCCGTGATCTTCGCCGGGGAAGACGGCGACTACGGCAAGAAGGGCTTTATCGAATCCCAGCCGGACGGTTCGATCATCATGCTGGAAAATACCCGGTTCCATAAGGAAGAAACCGCCAAGGAAGCGGCGGACCGGGATAAGCTGGCTAAAGAACTGGCGTCCTACGGCGAAATCTTTGTGAACGATGCCTTTGGTACCGCCCACCGGGATCACGCTTCTACGGCGTCGATTGCCAAGTTTGTGCCCGTATCGGTGGCGGGGTTCCTCA
>BNVD01000171.1 GCA_025997835.1 Spirochaetia bacterium | reverse complement strand
GGCAGGCGGCGAGGCGGGTGGCCCCTGCCAGAGACATCAGACCTACCGGTCTGCTGACAACTCACAAAAAAGCTTAAAGCGTCTTAGCCGGTAAACCAAATCCTTCACCCAGAAACTGCGCCTGGTACGAGCCAAGGGACCCGCGGTCAATCTAAAGATTGACCGCCCTTTACCTGGTACAGTGGTTATTGCCGGGGTCCACGCCCGGTCACCTTTAAGTGTGGACACACTTCGTGTGCATATACTGGGCGTGTTGTTCGTCCGGGCGGGCAGCGGGTCGTCCGCTACACCGCCCATATATGCCCGTAATACAAATTGAGAATTGCTAAACAGGTTTGCGCCGCGTTAAAACCCACCGGGGGATGCGGCTCAACACCAGGGCGGCGGGGAGGACCATGGCCAGCGTTACCTGGTTCTGTTGATAGAACGCGGGCAACAGTTTTATCACCATCGTGGCGATTCCGCCAAAAAACACGTAGGTCCACAGAACCTGTAAGTACCACCCCGGGGAACGGACCGCCGGACGGCCCTCCGCGTTCAAAGCGCCCTGCCCCTTCCCGGCCGCCATCATGATTCCCCAGGGGACCGCCGCAAAAAGCAGGGGGTTGATGTAGAGAAGATTGATGTTATGGTAGGTATAGTCGTGGTTGGTAAAGAAGGTCATGAAAAAGAGGGCAAGACCCACTACGCCGAAAAAAAGCCCCAACAGTGCCTGAACACTCCCCAGAATTATCCGCCCGGCGGCGGGCCTCCTTCGGCGCAGGGCATAGACGCCGCATAACAGCATCGCGGTCACCATACCCAGCGCAAGAGCGCGGGGCCACTGCTTCCGGGGAACATCCAGAATCGCCGGACGGTCAACCGCCCGGTTCAGAACCTCCACGGAACTCACCAGACGGCGCTCGCGGCCATTCACATCGGTATAGGTAAACTCATTTATCCGGTTACCGAGTTCCTGGGGCAGGAACATCTCCTCCCATACTGTGGTGGGCTTATCAATATCCTGCCCCATCATGAAATTCAAAAACCAGTCGAAGGAGGGGTTAAACCAGGTGTGCCGCCTGACGTGCTGCCTGATAGTGTAGCGTCCCGGCGCTTCCCCATACTCGGCCCTGAACTGGCCGCCGGTTGCCGTATCGATGATATTGAGGACGGGAGTAACGCAGTTGTTCTTAAAATGATGGTACAAATAGTCCCGGTTTTCCGGGAGTACATTGTTCTCGACAAAACGGCGGATTTCTTCTTTAGTCGAAGCGGGTAAATCCAGGGTATACAGGGTGATGTCCCGGTTGCTATTCCGGTACACCCGGTAATTCGCCTCCGCCGGAGAAACCCCAACGCTATACAGCAGACGGCCCATGAGGAAGTTCGTAAAAAAGTGGGCGTTTTTAAAGGAAAAAAGCCCGTAATCATAGAAGCGGCTGGTCCCGGTAACGGCGTCATCGATGATCAGGGCCAGATGCCCCCACCAGAAGTAGAGCTCATCCCCCGGCCCCATGACGGCGAGCTTAACGGTAAGATAATCCCCCCGGCTCCGGCCCGCCCCATCCACCGCACCGGCAGTCTGGGAAAAACCGGGCAGGGCGGTGAGGAGCAACGACAGCGCAAACACGTATATAAAAACAGGACGTTTCATGGGGATGATGGTATATGATTTGGGAAGGTTTGTATACGCCGCAACACCGGCGCGCAGCAATTTTCAATTTGCATTACTGGCATATATGGGCGGTGTAGCGGACAGCCCGCTGCCCGCCCGGACGAACAACAACTCTGCTCGAACGAGGCGCTTCTTTCCGCTGAAGGATTCGTTTTATTGGCTAAGACGCCAAAACGTTTTTGTAGGTTGTCGTATGTTCGGGCATCAGGCCGTCCGCTACACCACCCACCGTTGTCGTCGGACCTGTAGGTCCGATATATGAATTGCTTGCTTTAAGATGGGGAAGATACGGGTGGGACATTTCCGGCGGTTAAATTTAGCATTGCTAACCGGCGCGGCCTTTACGCAGTTACCGTACTCAGCCGGTGCCGGATACAGCCCTGATTGGCGTCCTGGTTTTCCTTCCACAAATGCATGGCGCCGCCGAGGCAGTCTTTATAGTCACTACATTCACGGCAGGGGCCGGTTTTTGTCCAGTTCCGGTTACGCATTACGTCGAAGCGGTTTTCCCACACATCAAGAAAGTTATCTTGATAGATGTTGCCTTGAACGAAGTGCCGGTTGATATTGGGGCAGGCCGATATGGAGCCATCCTGCAGTACCGACGCGATGTTTACCCCGGCATGGCAGAAGAAGCAGGAATCCCGCACTTTTTGTTCATATTGCCCCGTATGTGATTCGCAGCTGAACTGCGTGGCCATGCGGGTATCTTTCCGGGCATCAACAATAAAATCCATAAGCTGTTTTACTTCGGCGGGCGATAGCCTGAGGTCCCCGTTCTCCGCCGCCCTGCCGATGGGGGCAATGGTACAGAGGCGCCAGGCCTTTATCTGTTCGGCAATCAAAAATTCTTTCAGTGCAGGAAGTTCATTGATGTTCCGGGGATTAACGCAGGTAACCACATCATAGGCCAGACCGGGTACGGAACGTATCATCTTTAACGCGTTTACCGCGCGGACAAAACTACCGCTGTTACCCCGCAGCCAGTTGTGGGTAGGTTCCAAACCGTCAAGGCTCACGGTGATGGCCCCCATCCCGGCGGCAAGCAGTTTGGCGTGTACCTCCTGGGTGTAGGCATAGCCGTTGGTAACGATTCCCCAAAGGAAGCCGTTTTCCCGCAATGCCCTGCCGCACCGGGCAAGGTCCTTCCGCATCAACGGTTCGCCGCCGGTTATGGCAATAGTAATACTGTTACGCGCGGAAACTTTCTGTAACGGCAGAATGGCCCGCAGAAAATCATCAAAGGGCATATCTTCTGCTGCCGCTTCAGCAGAACAATCGGAACCGCAGTGCAGACACTTGATATTGCACCGCCGGGTACACTCCCAAAACAGATAGTTTAATTCATGCAGGGCGGTTTCGTTTTTTCTGAACTGCCGGTGGATAAACTGGTTAAATTTATTCGGCATCGGTTAGTTTGATTTCAAGAGGGGAATTGCCACCAGTCAGGTCAACCACCTCGGTCTTCGACACATAAACGCCGTTTGCTTCACCGTCAATATCTTTAAATGTGAGGGTATACTCACCAAGCCCCGGCGGAACAGGGAGCCAGAATTGACCGGTACTGTCTGTAATCTCCTGCTGGGAATTCTTATCAAGCAAAACTTGAATGCCCTCAATTGGATCGCCGGTTTTTTCGGATGTAACGACCCCTGTGATAGTCATATCCGCGACCATAAACGGTCCATAACACGCCTCAAACACCAACGCCGCAGCACCCAGCCCCAACCCCGTGTAAACCTTCCGCATAATTCTACGCCAGTTCAATGCA
The DNA here is from genome assembly GCA_025997835.1 of Spirochaetia bacterium. Taxonomy (GTDB): domain Bacteria; phylum Spirochaetota; class Spirochaetia; order Treponematales; family Breznakiellaceae; genus BNVD01. The sequence continues at coordinate 1,259 of BNVD01000171.1, read as the reverse complement.
ACCTTTTTCATCAGATACCTCCGTGTGTGTATGATACATATCTATTATATACCCCAGTTTTGGCGATCCGTCAACATTTTTTTCGTTCCGGTAAATATCATGTTCTTTTCCGTGTTTGAAAAAAATAACCCCGTTTTGTTCAAGGAGCTCAATGAACGCATCACGTTTCATCCGGTAACCTCAAGAACCCGGTGTCGTTGTTTTACTTCAAGAGTTCCGTCCTGTATCCAGCTATAAATTTCAAGCAGGTGCTGTTCCAGATCGGGTATATCTACCCCCTGTGTAGAATATTCAGGGTAATCCTCGAACCACCCGACGAGAAACTTCTCGCCCTGTTCATAGCAGTACCTTATCTCCACTTTGCCTCCATATTGCCCATGTTCATTATAGCTCACGCCTCGGACATCCGCAAGCCTCCGCATTTAGCCCGGTTTTGTGAATTTATAGCAAATAACCGGGGAATTTATTCGACAGCGTCTTCCAGTTTGATTTCAAGGTCCATGACGCCGCTGCCGCCCTGAATAGTACTCTGGCCGGTCAGGTCCACATCTTCTTTCTTTGACAAAAACGCCCCGTTTTCCGTACCGTCAATATCATCAAAGCTGAGGGTGTACACACCTTCCTCTGGAACATAAAACCAGAATCGACCGGCGTCGTTCGTATACTGTTGGATCGTTGTCTGTTCAACCGCAACCGCAATCCCCGGAACCGGCTCCCCGGTTGCACCAGATTTTACGACCCCCTGAATCGTCACATTCCCATCGGGTGGAGGCATTCCATACATAGGTGCTACTATTTCTTCCTTAGACAAAGGAAAAAAACAGGAAGACCCCAAGGCAACAGAGATCAACCCCAACCCCATGTAAACCTTCCGCATAATTCTACGCCAACCCAATACAAGCCTTTTCATCGGACGCCTCCCTGTATATACCCCATTATAGCGCGATTTTCCTGTACCGTCAATAAATTGCCTTTACCGGAGAAAGATTGAATCAATCTTTCTTTTGGGGAGGCCGGAACCAGTAAACCGGAGCATACGGTCCGCCGACAAATTCACCCCCAGCGCCTTTATTCTCCGCCGCGCTTCCGCAAAAGTTATGGCGGGCGAAACTTCTGGTTCATCGTTCCGGTCCGGGCGGGCCGTATATTTGAGGCGGTTGATAAAGTCGAAGATTTGGGCCATAGCGCCGGAAGGAAGCCCCTCAATTTCTTTCATAAGCAATTCAGTTTGTGACATACGTTCCTCCGCTTTAAGTATA
>BNVD01000170.1 GCA_025997835.1 Spirochaetia bacterium | reverse complement strand
GGCCTATGGCGCCGGCTTGATCGTAGTCGGTGGCGAAGTCTTCCCGGAGTTCGGTGCGGATGTCCTGGGCCAGTTCGGCGAGGCCGTCTTTCTTCATCAGGGGGAGGATTGCGACGGTGATGGGGGCTACGGTGGGGTGGAAGCGGAGCACGGTGCGTATATCATCTGCGGAACCTTCGGTTCCGCTTGCAGTTCCTTCGGAACTGCCCGCCTTTTTCTCAGAGACAACTTTCTCTTCGTCGTAGGCATCGCAGAGGAGCATCAACAGCGTGCGGGTGAGACCGGCGGAGGTTTCAATGATGAAGGGGATGTACCGGGGGACTGAAGTCCCTCCGTTACCGTTGTCTTGATCGATGTACTGTAAATCCTTGCCGCTGAATTCGGTGTGGCGGGAAAGGTCGTAGTTGGAGCGGTTGTGGACGCCCTCAAGTTCCTTCCAGCCCATTGGGAAAAGGTATTCGATGTCGTAGGCGTCTTTGGCGTAGTGGGCCAGTTCGTCTTTTCCGTGCTGGTGCCAGCGGAGGTGGTCCATCTTGACGCCGAGTTTTTCGTAGTAGGCCCAGCGTTGCTGCTTCCATTCGTTGAAGGCCTCCTCGTCGGCGCCGGGCTTTACGAAGTACTGCATCTCCATCTGTTCAAACTCGCAGGTGCGAAAGATGAAGTTCTTGGTGACGATTTCGTTACGAAAGGCTTTGCCGATTTGCGCAATGCCGAAGGGGATCTTCATCCGGTTGGACTGGATGATGTTTTTATAGTTGACGTAGATGCCCTGAGCGGTTTCGGGGCGGAGGTAGATGGTGTTGTTGTCCACGATGTTCTGGTCCGACTCTACCGGGCCGATGTGGGTCTTAAACATGAGGTTGAACTTCCGGGTGTCGGTGAGCTCCCCTCCGCAGTCGGGGCACTTCTTCTCGGCAAGGTTTGCAGGGTCAATCTGATCCGCCCGGAACCGGGTCTTGCACTTCTTGCAGTCCACCAGGGGGTCGGTGAAGTTCTCCACGTGACCGGAGGCTTCCCAGGTACGGGGATGCATCAAAATAGCGGCATCGAGGCCCACGATGTTGTCGTGGAGCTGGGTCATCGTTTTCCACCAGTTCCGGGATATGCGGTTTTTTAGCTCGACACCCAGAGGACCGTAGTCCCAGGCGCCGCTCTGGCCTCCGTAGATTTCGGACGATTGAAAGACAAACCCCCGCCGCTTGGCAAGGGACGTGATCTTTTCCATAGTGGCAGGACCCTGATATAACGCTTCGGACATGAATTGCTCCTCTCTTGGGATTATTATAGAGAAAAGCCGCCCGTCCCGCAACCGGGATAAACGCATAGAAATTAAGAAAGAAGTGAAACGTCTATGGTGCCAGGCACCGTTTGGGTCCCTATCCAAACACGGGGTCTGTATAAGACCCTGCTTGCGCAAGGTCAGACCGTTCAGACCGTTCAGACCGTAGGTCTGCGGTCTGCGGCTCCGTACAGACCCCGAAAATTGCGTCGAACTCTTAGGAGTTCTCAACTCCTACTGGAGTTCGCAACTCCTAAAGAGTTCGCACTCAGGGGCAAACAAGCCGGAAACCAATGTAGCCGTCCCTGTAGTAGGGGTAGCTGCTGTTACTACGGCTGGACACCTCGCAGTAGCGCGCACTGTTGTACCAACTACCGCCCCGGATCACCCGGGTCGTGCCCGAAACGGCTCCCTGGTCGGGGGTCGAGGCGCTGATGCTCCCATACCAGTCCCAGCACCATTCCCACACATTCCCGATCATGTCATATAATTCTTTGCTGTTTGCAGTTTTACTCCCTACCGGATGTGCCCCGTAATCGGCATTGGTTGCTGTAAGGTTATAAGAATTATCCCCATACCATGCTACATCCTCAACGGTATTGCTTCCCGCATACGTGTAGGTCCAGGGGGTTGTTGGGCTTTGAGTTCCCCCTCGCGCCGCATATTCCCACTCCGCTTCCGTCGGTAAACGGTAGCCGTTTGCTGTGGGTTTCATCTTCGCGCCATCCGCCGTTGTTGCCGTCCCGCTATCCTTGGTCGATACTTTTAATATGGTGGTATAGGTATCATCGGTATAATACACCGGCTCTTTGCCGCTCAGTTCGCTATAGGCGTTGCACCATACTATCGCATCCCGCCAGTTGATCACCGTTACCGGTCGCGTTGCTCGTGTGGCGGCATCTCCTACTGTACCGGTTCCATTGATTCCATGCCCCTCTACGCCGACTCCGGTCATGGAAGGGTTTGCAAAGGTATAGCCGTTTGCGGCGGCCCAGTCGTACACTTCTTTCCATAACTGGTATGTGGTTTCATATTTGGCAATCTTAAACGCGCTGATGGTTACCGATGTCCGGGCTGCCGGAAATGCCCCATCTGATCCGCTTCCCGTTATCGTAGCCCCGGTCAAACTTGCCATTGCCCGGTAGTTCGCCGGAGTGGTAAAGGGGTCCTTTGGGGTTTCATCGGTAGAAGTGGGGCACCCGGTAAGCGCTCCGGCGAATACGAGCAACGCCGTCAAAACGGCTGTAAGGCGCCAGATATAGCGTGATTGTACGTATTGGGTCAATCTGTCCATTTTTTCCTTTCTTATATTATATTTAGAAAAATTGGTATTAAGGTTCGGTACCATGATACCGGGGGAGCGGTATCTATGCAAGAGCAGTTGTTAGTGTTTGTCATATAGCATCCTTTTGGGCAGAAACGGTAAAAGTATCTTCCCCATCCCCCGAGCCTTTTACTCGCCTGTTTTTCCCCGGCAAAAAAATGGTGGCAGGCCCTGTCAATGACGCGGGACTATTTCACCCTAAAACGATGGAAATTCACGCGCAATTATTTCACCGTCCTCAATATAGGGCAAAAAAGGCATTTATTTTAAGCAGTCAAATGACCCCAAAAAGCTTATGAAACAGCGTTAAGGCAAAGTCAGTCAAAAATAGGGTTTAGACTGGCATAGAGGGGGGTGAAATAATCCCTAGCGAATATTAGGGGTGAAATTTTCGCGCGTTATTGACAAAATGGTGGCAGGCCCTTGACAATACGGCCTTTTCAAGCGACATTTAAAGTATAGCAAAGGGGAGGAGTTGGCTGCCTCCGGGTGATGCACCCTTTTAGGGTTCCGCCTAACCGCCGGGATGGCCTCCGGTTGCTATTTTTTTTGCCCCGGATATATCGGTCTTTTTATTCATGGTTACAATCTTTATAAACCCGGCCAGCGTGAGTGGCTTATTAACTCTGTAGAGCGTTTTCCCCCTAAGCGCCTTGTTTTTGCGGCCTTGCAATACTTCCTCAAAATAGAGAAATGTGGCGCCATCGCAGCTTTTTGCATAAGCATTGAGCAGGGTATCCTTTCGAATACCCCCAATAATCGCATAATCCGGCTCTTTTATGATGCCGGGTATACGTTTAAAATCAGTCATAACAATAGCCGCCGTTCCGTGGGTTTTGGGGTCTCCGTGCCGTTTCATACTGTGACTTATAAGTTCATTAGTCATTTCATGGATAAGTTTGGAAAAATCGAGACCAATATCCGCCGCCGCTTCGATAAGCCATTGTTCCGGCTTGCCTATTATGGTTTTATCAAATTGGCCCATTGTTACTTTATACCGGCTAAACACTAAAAACGCTAGTTGAGCATATACACGTAGCGGTTCTTCCCGTCATCATCCTTGTATTTGATGTTGAGTCTGCGCGCCTGATAATCGGTACAGTTGGAGGTTGAGGTAATAATATTAATAATAAAAAGATGAGTAGTTACCTGACATCTTCAAATTGCCGGTCCCACCGGCGGCGGAGTTTTTCACGTACATTTCTTTCTCAGAGTGAAGCACACAACAGGATAAAGTGTCAAGTCCCCAAAAGGCTCTTCTCCACTCAGAGTAAATGATAATGCACATTTCACCAGACTGTCTGTTTTAGCAGTAACAAAAAATGCCTTTAAGCGTTCCCTTTTGGTACTAACATAAAGGCATTACTCGTTTTTGGCTTTGCTGTTCACCGCTTTCCTGTTCTGTTTTCCGGCTCTGTCCAAATAACGGGGTCTGTATCTCCGCTACCCTGTATGCCGCGCAAGCGGCTTCTCTCAAGAACCCGCTAACGCGGGGGAGGCTCCGTACAGACCCCGAAAATTGCGTCGAACTCTTAGGAGTTTGCAACTCCTAAAGGAGTTCGCAACTCCTAAGAGTTCGCACTCAGGGGCACACAACCCGGAAGCCGAAGCCGCCGTCCCTGCCGTCGGGGTTGTTGTCGTAACGGACGGACACCGCGCAGCCGACCGCACCGTTGATCCAACCACCGCCCCGCAGGACCCGGTTCGCGCTCGGATAATAACTGTCCCAGCACCATTCCCATACATTCCCGCTCATGTCATAGAGACCGGCGCTGTTCGCGCCAGTGTAGCTACCGCCTGTCTTGCTTTTTACTACGGCTGTTGCGCTTGCGTTTCCGTTATATACCGCCACATCATTCTCGTTATTACTCCCCGCATAGGTATATGTCCAAGGTGTGCTGGCACTGGGTACTCCGCCTCGGGCCGCATATTCCCATTGCGCTTCCGTTGGCAGCCGGTACCCATTGGAGGTAGTACTAAACGTTGCATTTTCCGCTTTTCCGCTTCCCCCAGAGACTCCGCTCCCTTCGCTTTCCCGCAGGACTTTTGCGCTGTCGGTAAAATCACTTGTCCCCGCAAGATAGTA
>BNVD01000169.1 GCA_025997835.1 Spirochaetia bacterium | reverse complement strand
CGGCGAACGGAACACGATACCGGTATCTGGACGAGGGCACGAGTGCGGCACGGTATACTGGAATAGCAGTAACACTGTATGGCTCGTCAAGCTTCCGTCCACAAAGGTTACCCCTTCCCGGATTACATCAAAACTAAACCCATCGTATACCGTCCGCATGGCGTCCCCACCCGCCTCTTGAGTGATCGTCCGCCGTCCGTATGCATCGTACCGGTACTGCGCTGTTGACCGGTTCTGCCGCCCTACTTCGGTTACTTCCGATGAGGCCATCCGGTTCTGTCCGTTGTATTGATAGACCGCTGTTTTCCGGGTTCCCCGCTCACTCAAAAGGTTGCCATCCTTATCGTAGGTGTAGCGTATATCACCCTTGGTGATCATCCGGTTTTCTTTGTCGTAGGTGTACACAATGATTCCCCAGGGTGTTGTTTTACTCACCCGGTTTCCGTTGCGGTCGTATGCGTACTGTTCACGCCACAATATCTGGTTCATGTTCACCAAACTTCCCCGGTTAATACTTGCCTTGTCTAGCACCTCACGCAACCGACTAAGTTCGGTAGCGTTGAAAGTATACCGTACCCCCCGGCCTTTGTCCAAGGTAAAGTACAGTCCCGCTTCTTCTGCTTCTTTCCGGTCGTCAAGGGCTTTCTCTTCGCTGTAAGGATACCACACCGCCGCAAGCCGTGATTGGTTATCGTATTCGTACCGGGTTACCAATCCCTGCTCATCTACACTATGGGTACGCCGCCCCTGGGTATCATACAGATAGCCTTCGGCACGGATCAACTCGCCCCGTGCGTCCAGTTCCCGGATCATCACCGTCCGGCTTATGGCATCATACATCGTTTCCTGTTTTACGCCGTTCCCAAAAGTGCGTCGGGTCTCGCGACCCATCGTATCGTATTCGTATTGCACTGAAAGCCGCTGGCTGTTGTCCAGCACCCGCAGGAGTTCGCCGTTCTTGCCATAGGTATACCGCACATCCCGGTTCCCGCTTACCATCTGTATCCGCTGTCCCGCCGCATTATAGCGGTATTCGGTGCGCTCGCCGCCGGTTTCATCGTTCTGGATAACCAGCTTTCCCCCAGCGTCATACCGGTAACGGATCGTTCCGGTCGTCCCGGTTACGCTTGTGATGTTCCCGCTCATGTCCCGGACGATAACAGTACGGCTGCCATCGCTGTATTCCGTGGTGGTGGTCCCGCTCGCATCGCTGTATACCGTACGGATTTGTTTACCCGAATAGGCTCCGGTTGCGGACTGTCGCCCTTCTTTATCGTAGGTATAGGTCTGCCGGTCACCAAGCCGATTTGTCTCGCCTACCAGTTCCGCATACTCGTTCTTTTCAAGTTGAAAGGTATTCCCCGCGCCATCGGTAAAGGCGACCTGGCGGCCCCGGTTGGTGTAGCTGTACCGCTCAACCACTTCCCCGCCGTTCTTTACTTCCGTTATCCGGCCAAGGGCATCGTAGCGGTACTCTTTGTTAATGCCGGGCCTCCCGGTTTCTTTCCACAGGCGGCCCGCTTCATCATAGACCCCTTCCCATTGGACACCCGCTGCATCGGTTATTTTTACTACCTGTCCTAAATGATTGTAGGCGTAGTTTTCTGTGGTCAAATCTGCGTATGTTATTTGCTCCAGTTTGCCTATCTCATTCCAGGCGTATCGGGTCTCTTTTCCATAGCCGTCTTTTGCGCTTACCATCTGCCCCGCACCGTTATACATCCAGCCTTGCTCATTACCCAGCCCGTCTACTTTACGGATCACTTCTTCCCAAGCATTCAGATACCATGTCGAGGCATACAAGCCCCCTTCGGTAACCGTCACCGTGCAGTTCGCATCGTTATAATTCCAATCCGTGTAATAGGTTCCCTGTCCCGGCTCCGCGCTGTTCGCCGTTACCGTCTCCGCCCGGATAACCCGTCCGGCGTTATCATACCGATACTGCTTTTCCCCCTGGGCGGTGCTCTCTTTCGTTACCAAGCCCCGCCCGTCGTATTCGTACCGGGTGGTGTTACCGTTCCGGTCTGTTTGTGTGGCGATAGTTCCATCGGCGTTATAGGTGACGGTGACTGCACGGTCATTTTCCCGCCCGGCTCCGGTAAGCCGTCCTGATCCATCGTAGGCGTACGCATACCGGCCCCCGGAGGCGCCCTGTTCGGTGATAACTTTCCCCGCCCCGCTGATGGTCCGGGTCGTTTCTTCATTCAGAGCATCGGTTACCGATTTTACCCGGCCCCATGCGTCAAAGCGGTAACTGGTCTGATCGGTCCCGCCCCCCGCCTTGGGACGCAGAACCCCCCGTAGTTCCTCTCCGCCGCTCTGCAAACTGTAGCTATACTGTTCGGTATACCGTTCGCTGCTCCCGCTCATGCTCCGGCTGACACTTGCTGCCCTGCCTCCCGCATCATAGCCGTATTCCCATACCCACGCCCCTTGCGTTTGCTTAATGGGGAGGCCGTCTTCCCGGTATGTATACCCGGTTACGTTCCCCGCTCCATCGGTTATCGTGATAGGCAAATGCCGCTTGTCATAGGCGATGGTCTGTTCACGGACTTCCCCGGTTTTCGTGTCCCGCTCCGTTATCCGTATTAAATCTTTCCGGTTGTTATAGGTATAGGTCGTAACCAGCCCCGTGGAGCCCGTTACGGTTTGGGTTTTCGGTGCGTAGGTGTATGTCCATGTCCGGCCCAAGCCGTCCCGGTATTCCTTCACCCGCCCCAGCGCGTCATTGGTCCAGGTCTCCCGGATCGTGGTTCCATTTAGTACTACACTGCGGCTGTCAATATATCCCCGGCTGTCCTGGGTATACCGTACCGGCTCCCGGTCCCCTACCCGACTTTCGCTTATCAATCCATTGGCGGTATACGTCCCGGTAAAGACGACGATCCCGCCCTGTGTTATTTGGGTACAGTTCCCCTTAGCGTCATACGTCCATTCCGTTATCACGCCGTCACGGTCTTTATACCTTGTCTGCTGGTCAAGCGTATTCCAGGTCCACTGTTCGGTCGTACCGTCATGGTACTGTTTCTGCGTGATGTTTCCCCGGCTGTCGTAGGTATAGGTTACCGCCTGGCCGTTTATCGTTTCCTCATCAGCAAGCCCGGTCGCATTATTATAGCGCCAGGTCTTTACCGTCCCGGTTTCCGGTGTTTCTTCTTTCGTGGTCCGGTGGTTTGCATCAAAATAATAGTTGGTAACTACTCCAGAGTGATTTATATACGTCGTTGCCCCGGTATCATACTTGAATTGCTCGCTCGCCCCTTCCTCATGGCTGGTCACCGTTACGAGTTTTACCCCGCCGGTTCCGTCTAATCCGTAGGTCAACTCAATATAACTGGTATCGGGCTTCACTATCCGCTTGAGGCGGATTCCATCGTACGTGTAGTGTACCGTGTCTCCGTCCGTATCGGTTACCGATGTGAGTAGCGGTTCACTACCGGCGGCGCTATAACCGTAGCTGACCGACTGCCCCTCCGGGCCGCTTATCCGGCTGATTACACCCCCGCTGTAAGTTACAGTCCAGAGGTTCCCCCGGCTGTCGGTTATTTTCGCTATCCGTCCGTTTTCGTCCCGCTCTATGCGGGTCCGGTTCCCCGCACGGTCTTCTTCTCCCGCCAATAACCCATTGGCGTTATAGTGTTTCTTTACCCCGTTCTTTTCATACAGGATATAACCCCCGGCACTGTCTTTTTCGATTACGGTCGCCAGGTCCCCCGGACGCACAGGCCGCCAGGTGATCATATCACCGCTTCTAAAGAGCCGCGCCACTCCCTTTTCATCAATCAGGGTGAGCGTACCTAATCCGGTATTGTTGTAATATTCCGGTGTCCCGCTATACAGTACCGCATCGTTTGCGCTCATAGTCGCCGCCGACTGGTTTGTCTTTGCTTTATGCGCTTCCAGTGCGGCGTTTGCTCTGGCAAGCTCTCTTTCATAGACGCGTATATCCGCAAGCTCTTTATTGATACTGGTTATGCTTGCATAAAATTGTTCTTGTTTGTTGAGAAGATCTTCCACTAAAGCATTTGCGTCTTCCTCAAGAATATTAATTCTTTGCCGGGTTTCGGCGCGGGTATTACTGCTAAACGCACTGGCTTTTTCCTTTAACTTGTCTATCGCGTCTTGGTATTTTACCGCTCTTCTGCCTACAGCTTGCAGATCGTAAAGTTTCTCACGGTATACCGTTTCAGTATTTTTCCAGTCGTTCCCGGTCCCCCATGTCTCCTTAAATACGGCGATAAATGAGGCAAGATTGGTTCCAAGGTTCGTTACATAGTGTTCATACGCATCCGCCATCCCCGCCTGATACGTGTCGGTCCCCAGGATGATCCGGCTGTCCAGACTGCTGGTCCAGCCGGTTCCGTAACTACCGCTTACCTTGTTCTCACTCAGATAATTCCGGCGCAGCTCCGCCGGGGTTATCATCCCCGGCATGACGATATCCGCTTCTTCAAAACTATAGGTCCCGCTGCTCAACAGTACCGGATCCCCGCCGGTCTGCGCATCAGCCTTTCCTTCCCCGGCTACAGAATCTTTGACATTTTTGGGTACCTGTGTGATTGTTTCCGGGCTTGCAGCAGCGTTTGCCGCTACCGTGTCTTTAACACTGTTACCCGCAGTGTCAACCGGCCCCGTATCCGGCGGCCCCGGTGTCTGGGCATTTTCTTCCGCCCGGATAGATTTTTCCGCCTCTAATCTAGTCGCCTCGATACCTAACGATGGGTCTTCGCGAGGTGGACCACCACCACCGCACCCTTCTCCAGCATCAGTACAGTCTCCATCACCATTATTGTCTCCCGCATAGAGCAACGTCGTATT
>BNVD01000168.1 GCA_025997835.1 Spirochaetia bacterium | reverse complement strand
TACGGTCGAAAACGAGCGGGACGCCCTAAAGGCGGTGGAGGAGGTTACCAAAGCGGGCTGTAACGCCCTGGCGGTATTTCTGGGGAACTTTGGTCCTGAAACGCCGGAAACCCTTATCGCTCAGCGGTTCAAAGGCCCGGTACTGTACGCCGCCGCCGCCGAAGATACCGGGAAGGACCTTATCAACGGACGGGGGGATGCCTACTGCGGTATGCTCAACTGTTCCTATAACCTGGGACTGCGTAAGCTCAAGGCGGTTATTCCCGCGTACCCCGTCGGCGACCCCAAAGCCATCGCCGCCATGATCGAGGATTTTGTTCCTGTGGCGCGGGCCCTCATTGGTATTTCCCGGCTCAAGATCATCTCCTTCGGCCCCCGGCCCCAGGACTTCTTTGCCTGCAACGCACCCATCAAGGGCCTCTACGATATCGGTGTAGAAATAGAAGAAAACTCAGAGTTGGATCTTTTGGTGAGTTTCCGCAGCCACAAGGGAGATAAGCGCATCGACGCCGTTGCCGAAGACATGGCCAGGGAACTGGGCGCCGGAAACCAGTTCCCCGACCTCCTCCCAAAATTGGCCCAGTTTGAATTGACCCTCCTCGATTGGGCGGAAGCCCACAAGGGCTCACGGGACTATGTGGCCTTTGCCGACAAGTGCTGGCCGGCCTTCCCCGGTGAATTCGGCTTTGTCCCCTGCTACGTGAACAGCCGCCTTACTTCCCGCGGCATACCCGTAAGCTGCGAAGTGGACATTTACGGCGCGCTCTCGGAATACATAGGCGCCTGCATCTCCGGTGACGCAGTAACACTACTTGACATCAACAATTCTGTCCCACAGGATCTCTACACTTCCAAAATCAAATCAAAGTACAAAAAGTACACCATTCAAGATGTGTTCATGGGCTTCCACTGCGGGAATACCCCCATCTGCAAACTCAAAAAAGAAAAGAACACAGCCCTCAAATTCCAGCTCATTCAGAACCGTACCCTCGAAGGCGGCAAAAAGCCCGACTTTACCCGCGGCACCCTGGAAGGAGATATTGCCGCCGGGGACATCACCTTCTACAGGCTTCATGGCGGCGCCGATGGGACATTGCAGGCGTATATCGCCCAGGGCGAAGTACTGCCTGTGGCCACCCGTTCATTCGGCGGCATCGGTATTTTTGCTATCCCCGAAATGGGGCGCTTCTACCGGCATGTGCTTATCGCCAAGCGCTATCCCCACCACGGGGCGGTAGCGTTTGGTAAATTCGGCAAGGCACTCTTTACGGTGTTTGATTACCTGGGGGTGCCGGATATTGCGTACAATCAGCCTAAGGGGACGCTGTATGAACGGGAAAATCCGTTTGCGTGAGGGGAAGCATAAGCGGGCAGCATGGCGAATAACTCGTTTATAGTACAGTTTATAAAACCCGCAGTATACTGATCTTTGCCTGAGAAGGATATTTCCGCCGTATCAAGTACAGTATTCCTGCAACGGCGAAAAGCCCCAGGACCCCGCAGGCGGCTCGCGCTGCTTCACCTAATGCGGGGAAGACGAATCCTGTCAGCACATATACTGCGGCAAAGCCTAACAGGGGAAGGCAGAGGACTGTCAGTATCTGGATGATGAGGGACGAGGCTGTCACTCCGATTTCTACACGCTGTCCCGGCTGTAATTCTTGCCCGGTACGATTTTCTGCGGTGATAAGGCCGACCGGAGGTCGGTTGGCCTGCGGTCGGTTGACCGGAGGCCGGTTGCGGCTGGTATGGCATTCCCTGTTCATGCAGCCGAAGCAGGCATCAGATCGGAGGTCCGTTGTGGTCTCACGTTGTACGGTTATGGTGCTTTCGGAACAAGTTTCGTTAGAACAAGTTCCGTCGGAATAAATTCCGTTAGAAACGGCCTGCACTCTGCCGGTTTCGGTCATTGGGGTGCGGCTCCGGCCCGTGGGTTATGGTTGGCAAGTGGTATCGTGATTTTTTTATCCGCCGCTTTTTTCTCAATACCCATGATTTCTCCTACACAGTAGCCTTATCATTGTCACTGCCTGTATCATCATCACCTTCATCAGTTGCAGTATCACTGTCCCCCGATCCATCACTGCCGCTGCCGTTATCCTTCCGTACCGGCGGCTCCGGCATGGGCGGGACCGGGTATCTGATTCGGGTGATAGATGCCGCCTTGCCGTCCCGGTTGATGTCGATGAGGACACCCTGCAGTTCGCAGTTTTCCCAGGCTTCGCGGGTCCAGTCGGGGATGCCCGTCATGTACTCCTGAATGCGGCCCGCAATTTCCGAGCCCCCTACGGCGTTGAGGCTGCCGGTGCGGCCTGAGTCGGTGATGACGGCGGTGCCGCCTGAGAGGATGGTCTCGTCGGCGGTCTGGACACGGGTGTGGGAGCCTACCACGGCGGAACAGCGGCCGTCGGCGACGGCGAAAAGGGTGCGTTTTTCCGCGGTGGCCAGGGCGTGGTAATCGATGATGATGTAGGGGGTTTCCTGGCGGAGCCGTTCCAACAGTTCAGGCAGCCGGGCTATGGGGTTTTCGCCGTGGATACGGGAAAAGCCGCTCTGACCCAAGAGGACCGCTACGGCTATTTTTTCATTGCCCACCTTAAAGGTACGCACCCCCCGGCCCGGCGCGGCGGGGTTTAAGTTTTCCGGCCTCAGCACGTAGGGGAGCTTCTCGATGTTTTCGACCAGGTCCTTCTTGTAGAAGCAGCATTCCCCGGTGGTCAGGACCTCCGCCCCCAGTTTGCGGAGGTAGGCGGCGTGGTTGCGGCCCAGGCCGTTGCCGCCGGTGGCGCCATCGGCGCAGGCGATGACAAAAGAAGGGTTATAGGTTTTTTTCAGGTCCGCAAGGCCTTTTTTAACAGCGTGAACCCCCGCCTTGCCGACAATTTCCGCTATATAAAGAATTTTCATGTATTACCCGACCCGGCAACCTGTTGCACTTTGTGCAGTATTATCAAAAGAACCGGCTTAAAAGCCGATTCTTACTTGACAAACTCCTAGTTCAAAGCTTGAACCCCAAGACACACCGGGCATACTGCCGCATGTTCCTTGCCTTCTTCGGTGGCTAAAAACTCGGCCTTATATTCAGGCCTCCAATTGCGGCAATCCGCGTGATAACCATCCGGGGGCAGAAACAACGATTCGGTCCTGTATTCGATCTTGTCCGGCGCGTCTATGGTTATTACAGCTTTCCCAAAAATAAGTTCATTCAGATGATCTGTAAGAACAAACTCCCGCTCCGTTGTCCCGCTTTCGGTATCATAACTCACCGTAAAAGGAGTCCTCGCCACTCCATATTCATCATAAACCAGCCGGGTATTATTGCCGTATCCAATGCCGTACTGAACTATGTTGCCGCCGTCAAAATATTTTGGCGCATTTTCCTCATCATATGCTGATGGTATGCCCATAGACTGCGGCCATCCCGCAAGGTAATACGTTTCACCATTAATGCGGATTCCCAGCAGGTACGAAAATATATGCGGCTGAAACTTTTTCGCCTCTTTTTTATCCAAAAAATGCCTTTTTGGAGACCAGCTATACACAAAAGAGCCTATCGCATTCCCGGCTGTGGTATATGATCTGCTTTCCCTCGCAGGAAGAAAAGCGATAAAACCATATTTCGAGTCTGTTGTCTGGTCTGTACTCACATAAAACGGCTCAACTATCGTTACATCGCCGCCGGTATTATTGATCAGCTCAAGTTGCATGAGTACACGCGGAACCAAAGGATAATCACTTGCAATTTTAGGCCCTTCTTCCGTAGTCGTTTCACGTGTAGCCTCATCTTCCGATTTTAAGGAATTGTCGCAGGCAAATAGAAAACAGCCAAATATCACCAAAAGGAACAAATACGCATAGTTTTTCATACAAAACTCCTTTAATAAGCCATATCACGGTACAAATGCCAGACAGTGAACCTGTCACCTTCTGATATTGAAGAATTTAAGGGTACAGTGAAACCATGCCCATGTCCCTGCTGTGCTTTTTTGAATGTTAAGCCACGTTGGAAGTGTTCACTCGCGTACAACATTATCGAATCGTAATCAAAATAGGGGGTACCGTTTTTTACGAGGTTGTCGTTTTCAGTATATGCCCATGCAAGATACGGTATATACGTGTAATTAGCCAGTCCAACCTGTACTAACATGTAACCAATATAAGAACCTTCTGCCGTTACAACAGACTTTTCGTTTTTCTCTCCTATTGTGATATTGTCAGGTGGATAGTTGGCGTACACTAAATATTCATCCCGGTCCCACCGCTGGTGTTCATGGTACAAGCCTAAGGTATGACCCAATTCATGTCTTGGTGTTCTGATATTATTAGGTGATGACAGGGAAGAACTGATGGCGCATTTGATATTGTCCCCTAAAACCGCGCCAACATAAGCCCTTCCAGGGGCACCATCAAGAAAGCTTGAATCAGTAGTTAACAATACCATCGGCGCAAGGTTTTGGCTTGCCGCTATTTCATAAGCGGGCGATACTTCAATAAAGGTGGGCGCGTAATCTTCGAAGCCGGATGGTGCGGATTCCCAATCGTTCATCGCGCTGATAAACCGGGATTTGCTGGTTTGGTCAATATTCGAGTCCCATTTATAACGAACTTCCTTATACGGCCATACTGGTGAGTCTATATAAAACGCTCCCCGCGCTCCATCTGTATCCCCGCCATAGTTTGATGACGCCGTCGCTATATCATTTATTATGGCGTCTACATCTTCCCCCGCAAGCTCGCTTTTAAGTAAATTCAGCCGTATAATACCTTCCATGCTATTCGGATCTATTACCAGATCATCGCTGTGTATTACGAGGCCGTTTTCAACC
>BNVD01000167.1 GCA_025997835.1 Spirochaetia bacterium | reverse complement strand
TTCATTTTCCGGCACCGTACCGAGAATCAGGCCGTTCCGCATCACGATACCTTCCCCCAGCGCGTTGCCAATACTGAATACACTCTCGCCGACTTCAAAAGACGGCTCAAATTCAAAATAGTCGGCAAAGGTCCGGCCCTTCACCGTAAAGATCAGAAAGTCCCGTTCATTGGAACCGGCGGTAACCTGATCGACCTCAAACACCTGTCCCCCGGAATCCCGGATAAAATAGCGGTCATAGACCATGCTTTCGGCGTTCAGGTCTATCACGTGAAAGGCGGTGATGAGTTCCGTGCGGCTGATGGCAAAGGCGGTGCCGATTGAATAGTACGTATCGGTACGGATCGCGTAGGGGACCATCTCCCAGTTAAGCTCCCGCTCATAGACCGTCGTGTCGGTTTTTGCTTTTTCCACAATCACCTCAAAGACCGCGGAGTGGACCAGTTTCAGAAGTTCCGCCGACATACCGGCGGATTCCCGAAACGGGGAGAGGGAAACTGATTTCGCGGCTGCGGGTGCGCTCCCGTCAACCGGTGCGGCCGCGATGCTGGAAAGATCCAGGGCCGTACCCAGGACCACCAGACAGAAACACAAACGGATGTATCGTGTAGTTATCATGGTATCAATCTATCAAAAAAGGTTGATAACCTCAATAGGGTAGAGAGATTCCCAGCAATTCTCATTTTAACCGCCGAAAATGCCCCACCCGTATCTTCCCCATCTTAAAGCAGGCAATTCAAAAACCTATAACGGTGGGCGGCGGGGCGGGTGGCCCCTGCCCGCGACATTATGGCAACCCACAAAAAAGCTTAAAGCGTCTCAGCCAGTAACGCAAATCCCTCAGAGAGCAAACGCGCCTGGTTCGAGCAAAGTTGTTGTCCATCTGGCTCGGGTAGGGGCTGCCCGCCCGCCGCCCATATATGCCAGTAATGCAAATTGAGAATTGCTAAGAGATTCCCTTGTATATCCCAAACTGCCGTGGTACGGTAGTTACATGCATCATGTAAGGTGGCTTTGGGCCAATATGGGCAGGAAGCGCCCGTACTTTGTGCTGGGGCTCATTATTGCCGCAGTGTCGTCCGGTATGCTCGTCATCAACCCCATGCTTTCCCAGCGGTTGATAGATGATGTAATCACCCCCGGTAATACCGCCCTGCTGCCGGGCCTGCTGCTTACCATGTTTGGGGTACAGATTCTGCGGCTCTCTCTGCGGTACATCATGGTTATATTGATGGAATCGAACAGTACCCAGACCATGACCGATGTCCGCCGCCTGATGTACGAGGTGGTGCAGGGGCAGGACTACCGCTTCCTCAACCGTCTGCGTACCGGCAACCTCATGACCCGCATGACCAGCGACCTTGACCGGCTGCGCCATACCGTGGCCTGGGTTACCTACCAGTTCGTTGACGCCATTGTTACCTTTACCGCAGCCTTTACCTTCCTTATGTTCATCAACTGGCGTCTGGCCCTCTGCCTCGGCGCGGTGGCGCCCTTCATCCTCTATGTGAGCCGCCGTTTCGTGAAGCGTATCCGTTCCCGGTTCGTCCTGCTGCGGGAAAAACTCACCGGCCTCAGTACGGCGGTTACCGAAAACATCGACGGCAACCGGGTAGTCAAGGCCTTTGCGCGGGAAGCCTACGAGATTGAACAGTTTGAGAAGCACAACGCCGAGTACCGGGATACCAGTGTGGAGAACGCGGTGATAGGCGCGCGGTACATGCCCCTGCTTGAAGGGTTCAGCCAGATACTCACCCCGGTTACCCTGGTGGTGGGCGGCCTCTTTCTGATAAACGGCTCCATGACCGGGGGACAGTTCCTGGCGTTCTCGTCCCTCACCTGGGCGCTGTCCATGCCTTTGCGTATGCTTGGGATGCTCCTTTCGGATTTACAGTCCTACTACGCCGCAGCAAGCATGATACGGGAAGTAGTTGAAGCCGAACCGGGAATCAGCGACACGCCGGAAGCGGTGCCCATTACGGAGCGGCCCGCCGGTAAGGTTGAATTCAGCCATGTGGATTTTACGGTGGATGATACGCCGGTGTTGCAAGACATCACGTTTACTGCAGAACCGGGGGAAACCATCGGGATTCTAGGCAGCACCGGATCGGGCAAGACCTCGCTTATCAATATGCTGCTCCGGTTTTACGAACCCACACGCGGCGAAGTACTGCTGGACGGCGTGAACATTAATCTCCGCACCCTTTCGTCACTGCGGCATAATATCGGCCTTGCCATGCAGGATGTGTTCCTGTTTTCCGAAACCGTAAAGGGCAACATTGCCTATGGACAGCCTGAACTTGATGAAACAGTAATACTGCAGCGGGCGGTTCAGGCGGACGCCAACAGTTTTATTACCAAAATGGCCGATGGCTATGAAACCCTGGTGGGCGAGCGGGGGGTTGGGCTTTCGGGGGGACAGAAACAGCGCATCTCCCTGGCCCGCGCTTTGGCGGTTACCCCGGCGGTCCTCATTCTGGACGACACCACTTCCGCAGTGGACAGCGAGACCGAACAGTACATACAAGCAGAGCTCCGTAACCTGGACTTCCCCTGCACCAAGATCATCATCGCCCAGCGGATAACTTCTTTCCGCGGCGCGGACCGTATACTGGTGCTGGACGGGGGCCGCATCGTCGAGCGGGGAACCCACGAGGAACTGCTGGCAAACAAGGGATTTTATCACCATATCTGGAGCCTGCAAAACAACGCGAATACCGAAGGGGTACACTGATATGTCCGGCACAACCAAACCCAACGGCCCGATTAAGGGCAGACTCCGGGACCGCATCAAGAACGCGGCGAACAGCACCACCGAAAAAGGCGCCCGTAACCGGTACGACGCGGATGAATACCTGGACGAAAATGTCAGCCTGTTCAACATCAAACGGTGCATAGGCTATATTGCCGGGGTACAGAATCATTTGAAGCTGGCGCTTGTCTTAAGCTTAATCGGTAACCTCGTCGCCCTTGCCGGCCCCCTCTTTATTCAGCACGCGCTGGATGTGGCGGTTCCCAACAAGGACGTAAAGCTCCTCTTGATCATGGCGGCATTACTGACGGGGACCATCGTTGTCAGTATCCTGTTCGGTATGATCCGGTCAATCCTCGTAGCCAAGGCCGGACAGTCCATCATCCACGACATCCGCTACGATCTCTTTTCCCATTTACAAAAGCTGCCCTTTTCGTTCTACGACGGCCGCCCCCACGGAAAAATTTTCGTGCGGGTGGTACCGTATGTAAACAGCGTTTCCGATGCCCTCTCCAACGGTATATTGAATTTCATTCTGGAGATTCTGAACATCATCTTTATCATATTTTTTATGTTCCGCGTTAGTGTGCCTTTGGCAACCGTAACGATATTGGGCCTGCCATTCCTGGCGGTGTTTATCCTGATAGTAAAGACCAAACAGCGCCGGGCCTGGCAGCGGGTATCCAACAAGAACTCCAACCTCAACGCGTATGTGCAGGAATCCATTGACGGGGTGCGGGTAACTCAGGCCTTTGACCGCCAGAACCGGAACCTTGATATACTGGATCGCCTGACGGAAGAACGGAACCGGGAATGGATGAATGCCCAGTACATTTCCAACACCGTGTGGTTCTCCACCGAAACCATCAGTCAAATCGTGTTTTCTTTTGTGTACATCATGGGTGCCTACTGGATGCACCCCATGGCGAGTTTCGGAATGCTGCTGGCTATGGGCAACTACGTGTGGCGTTTCTGGCAGCCCATCATCAACCTGGGTAACATTTACAACACCTTTATTACCGCCATGTCCTACCTGGACCGCATATTTGACACCATCGCCGAACCCATAGGAATTGAGGACGCCCCCGGCGCAATTTCCCTGCCCCCCATCCGCGGCCACGTACAGTTTGAGCATGTATCCTTCGGCTACGATCCCGCTCAGATGGTCCTGAAAAATGTTTCCTTTGTGGCCGAACCCAGCGACAGTATTGCTATCGTTGGCCCTACCGGCGCGGGGAAGACCACCATCGTCAACCTCCTCTCCCGGTTTTACAACATCAGCGACGGCAAGATCATGGTGGACGGCCTGGACATTATGAAGCTGTCGATTCATTCACTGCGGAACCAGATGGGGATTATGCTGCAGGATAACTATCTTTTTACCGGCACCATTGCCGGCAACATCCGCTACGGCAAACTGGACGCAACGGATGCGGAAGTGCGGGCGGCGGCGGAACTCATCGGCGCCAACAGCTTCATCGAAAAACTCCCCAAGGGCTACGACACCCCGGTTGCCGAGCGCGGCGGCGGCATATCTCAGGGTGAACGCCAGCTTTTGGCCTTTGCCCGCACCCTCCTCTGCGACCCCCGCATCCTCATCCTTGACGAAGCCACCAGCAGTATTGATACCGGCACAGAGCAGCTTGTTCAACAGGGCATACGCACCCTGATGAAAGGCCGCACCTCTTTCATCATCGCTCACCGTCTGTCCACGATCCGGGACTGCTCGCATATCATGTACATCGCCGACGGCAGGATTTTAGAGCGCGGTACCCACGACGAGCTTATGGCGATGGAAGGGCATTACTACCAATTGTGCCGGGCGCAGTACAGCGAGTGAGGGCACGCGTCAGACCGTAGGTCTGCAGCGTGTCTACGAATTACCCGTTCAACTCTGCAAGAGCGCCGCGCACTAACGCTGTCAACTCTTCGGCGGCCTTACTCACCGGAACCAGACGGTTTTCTTTTTCGGTGCGGGCCTTTACTTCAACCTTGGGAGTATCCCCGGCGAGGTTCTTGTCACCTACCACTACCCGGTAGGGGATGCCGATGAGGTCGGCGTCGTTGAATTTGACACCGGGGCGTTCGTTGCGG
>BNVD01000166.1 GCA_025997835.1 Spirochaetia bacterium | reverse complement strand
GAGCGGGAATCGCAAAGCATGGCTTTTTCCTCTTAGGAGTTTGTTGCACTTCGTGCATTTCAATAGAAAAAATCGGCTTTCAAGCCGATTTTTACCCTGCAAACTCCGCTCAGAAACGAAGTTTCTGCAGGAGCCCGTTAATAGCAGGTTTTTTGCGGCCTCAAGCGCAAAAAACCTACAAGCGCAACAGGCTCTTAGGAAGCCGAGCGACGGCGCATTGCCGCCGAACTCCACGACACGGTACTCCCGGATCTGGGATCCCTGCTTTTCAGCATTTCAGATAACGGCCAAAGCCTGCAAAGCAGACCGATACTATATACCGTTCCGTGTCTGAATCACCTGATCCCCCGGCTGGGTGTATATCCGCGTTTCAGGGGGTACCGGTTCGGTAATCCACACGTTACCGCCGATGATGCTTCCCCGTCCGATGGTGGTTTCGCCCCCCAGGATGGTGGCCCCCGAGTAGATGGTCACATCATCTTCGATGGTGGGGTGCCGCTTCACACCGGCGTTTTCCTTTTTTACCGAGAGGGCACCCAAGGTGACCCCCTGGTAGAGCTTGACGTTTTTGCCGATCACCGAGGTTTCCCCGATGACGACCCCCGTACCGTGGTCGATGAAGAAGTAGTCCCCGATAGCCGCGCCGGGGTGGATGTCGATACCGGTGCGGCTGTGGACCAGTTCGCTCATCATTCTGGGGATGATGGGGACCTCCCGTGTCCAGAAGAAGTGGGCCAGCCGGTGAACCGTGATGGCCTCGAAGCCCGGATAGGAGAGGATCACCTCCTCGGTGCTTTTTGCGGCGGGGTCGCCCCGAAAGGCGGCCTGCATGTCCAGTGCCAGCGCACCGCGTATGGCTGGCAGTTCATCGAAAAAAGCATCCACAATGAGTTCCGCCGCCGCATGGCAGCCCCCATTACCGCAGGAAAAACTGCCCTGACGCACCGAAAAGCTGATGCTCTTTTCTACTTCCCGGATAAGCTCCCGTGCAATGTGATGGACCTTCTCGCCGGTGATGAGCCTGAGGTTATCGTGATCCAGACCGTCATTTTCCCGAAAACCGGGGAAAACCAGTTCGTCCATCCCCTGCAGTATGTCTTCGATACTGTCCCGGCTGGGCAGATTATTCCCCCCCGCGTGGTTTACCAGTCCGTGGGAACCGTAGGAGTCCACCAGAGCCTCGATACTCCTGTTAAGTCGCCGCATAGTCTGCCTTTATAGAAGCAGAAACCCCAGAGCGCACGGACGTTTTTGAAACGGTCTGTTTACCATACCGTTTCCGGTTCTGCTTTTGATAGTGATTTCTGGTAATAGCGGCCCGGAGCCCGCCGCCGAAAAACGCCGTCAGGGCTTTTTCGTTGTCCCGGACCGCCTGCTCCCCCAGGGCGGCCAGTTCCTTTTTTTTGGTGAATGCGAAGGGAGTAGCCTTGTCTGACGCGGTGATGACCAGCGCCTTATCGTAGTCTGTTTTTCGCTGATGCATGATTTTGAGGACCACCTCCAGGGAACGGTACACGATTTTGGGCGCCGACACAAAGTCCGCCGCCGGCGCCGGTCTGAAGCCCCCCACATCAACCGCCAGAATCCGCGTGAACCCCGCGGAAGCGGCGATATGGATGGGCATATTGTCCACAAGCCCCCCATCAGCCAGACATTGGTTCCCCATAAGAACAGGCTCGAAAAACACCGGGAACGACATGGATGCCCGAATCGCCTCCGCCACATTGCCCGAATCAAAGACCACCTCATTCCCGGAGATGAGATCCACGGCGTTACACCGGAACGGAATACGGGTCTCCTCGAAGCGCCTGTTTCCCGAAAGGTGCCGGAGTAGCCCCAAAAGCTGGTTCCCCGAATCGATCCCCGGCTTACCCGCCAAATTCCCCAAAAGCTGCCCCGCCTGGAGTATGCGCCCCACCGGCCCGTTCAGCTTAAAGACAAAACTGTCCAGGTATTTGGTAATATCGAATTCGTCAAGGATAAACCGGTTCATATCCGCAGGACTCATACCGGATGCATAAAGACCACCAACAATGGCCCCCATGGAAGTCCCCACCACCAGCGACGGCTCAGGCGCCCCCATTTCCATCAGCGCCTTAAGAAACCCCGCATGGGCCAGACCCTTGGCCCCACCGCCCGAGAGAACCAATGCCCATTTCAGGTTTTTTTGTACTTTCATGATTAATGGTACCAATATAGTCATTTATGGGGGGTTGGACAAGCGATACGGTGCAACAAACTGCTAGAACGCCCAACGGAAGTCCAGGTATATGATGTTTTCTGTGTGGTACTTTGAAAAATTCCTTTCGTATCCAAGGTGTATTTCACCGCCGCCGACCGTAAGGACTACCGCAGGTTTAAGGGTAATCTGGTAGCGGGAACCGTAAGGTGCAGCCCAGGGATACTTCGCTATCTGTCCCTCTTCAAGGGAGCGTATAGCAAAGGGGGTAACCGATGCAGAAAGATAATAACTGTTAAAATAGGAAGCGGTGTTGAGCGCCAATTCAAACTTCAGAAAACCAAAAAGCGTATAGCTGACATAGGGTTCAAACTCCAATTTGCCCCAGATAGCGGCAGCAGTATCATCCGCGTTATCCCCCTGCCTCATGTTGTACCTGGTTTTAAACTCCGCATTAAGGGCATCATCCAGAAATGGATAACCGGTTTTTAACGCAAAGGTCATCTCTATGGGAGAATATGTATACGAACCGGTACCCTTCGTAGGAATATTGGTTCCCCCCAGATTGACAACGGTACCATCAAGGGCCAGATTCCCCTTACCGCCGTAGATGTTGTTATAACTAACCCCAAACCCCAGGTTTCCGGCCTCTCCCACAGGCCTTGCGTCCGGGTCCCGGTGACGTCCGCCGTTAAGATCCGTTTCGCTGTCGTCGTAGATAGGGTTATTGTCCCATATAAGGGCAACCTTGAAATCCCCGATACGGTACTGTGCGCCTAACATTATCTGGGCAAGATAATCAACCGCCGGACGAAACCCCTCAAGCCCGGGGTCTACAAAGTTTATGCCCAGATCCAGGCCAAAGGAGGAAACCCAGAAGAGGCGTATCCCCCGGTACCCAAGCCAATCAGTGCCAAGCCAGCCCCCTGAACCTATGGGAGTGCCTCCCCCCTCCCCCGCTTTGATCTGAAACTGGTCGTCAAAAAAATTAGCCCACAAATTGTGGTCCCCCAAATAAAAGGTGTTGTTTGCCCCCTTAAGATCACCATGCGCCCACGCGCCCAGGTTCACCCCCCAGGAGGCCCAGTCAATCTCTCCGGTATAATTGAAACTCAACCACCCTTCGCCGTTATAGGCTTCGCTTTCCCGTGAAGCAAAGTACAAGGTAAAGGGGTATTCATCTTCATGCACTTCGCCCGTTCCGGGGTCTGTGGTTTTGTGATCGTCCAGTTTTCCGCTGAAATCGGATTTTTTTAACAAGACCCCCGTCTTAACACCTCCGCTGATACTCAGACCCTGATCGAAATCAAGAGCCCGGAGGGGAAGTGAAACAAACGCGATAGCCGCGCATAAACATAGAACTCTTTTTTTCATCACATACTCCTATAAAAAGTCGGCGCAGCCGATACGTCAATCGGAAGTGATAAACTACTGTTTATCACATACTCCTCTTAAAAATCGGCACAGCCGATACGTCAATCGGAAGTGATAAACTACTGTTTATCACATACTCCCTCATTCGCTGTAAACGATTTTGCTGGCGTTCCCTGAATACGCATTGCCGCCGGCAATAAACTTGCCGCCGCCTGATATGACGCAGTTAATCCGTTCCTCACCGGTGAACTGGTTTTGTGTCGCGCCGGTTCCGGTGTTTATCGCGGTCCAGGTAGCGCCATCAGGTGATTCGGACATCTTCCCGTTGTCTCCAACCGCAATAAATCTGTTGACACCGGCGGCGCCGCCGTATGCAACGCCGAAAATATGGGTGGTGTCGAATTTACCGTCCACCGCTTCCCAGTTATTTCCGCCATTGTCACCGGTACCTTCAACCACCTGGCTTGAAGCAACCCGCATCAAACCCCCACCATTGCCTGCGGCGATAAAGGTGTTGTTTCCAAAAGCAATACTGTTGATATCCTTTATACCGATAAGGGCATTGGCTACCCATTTCCAATCGATAGCGGCATCGCCGGAAAACGCCACCTTGCCGTTCCGGCCTACCACGACAAACTTGCCGTCCCCGTGGGCAACACTCAGGGCATCTTCGTAGTAAAGCGGATTGTCCAGGTAGTTAAATGATCCGATTTGCGCCGCCGTCCATGACGAGCCATTGGCAGAATACGCCGACCTGCCCCACCGGCCAACCGCAACGAATTTACCGTTGCCGAATGTTATACCATAGATCTTGGGACTGATGGTTTCCCCTCCAAAAGAAAGTACGTTGGCCTGCATGGTCCAGGTAACACCATCGTCAGCGGAAACCGCCGCAACACCCCAACCGGCCCCGCCGTCGCCATTTGCCCAATAGCCTACGGCCACAAATTTGCCGCCGCCATAGGCAATGCCGTAGAAGTCAACATAATCGTTCGGATTCGCCCAGTTGCTCTTTTGCGCCGTATTCTCGGTCCAGGTAACACCATTGGTAGAAGACGCTATCCTTCCGGCGCCGACGGCGACATATTTACTGCCGCTATAGGCGGCGGCCCGTACATGGGAGTTATCGAAAGCACTCGTCCCGGCACGCCAGACCAAGGCCTTCCCGGCCTTACGGTGAACGCCGGGCCATCCCCTATCCCCAACACCTTTTTGCCCGTAATCTTCCAGTGCACAAAACCGGCAAGGGTAGTTAAATACGCAATATCCTTTACGTGATCTTCCCCGTTCAAAACCGCCTGATACAGGTGGGCAAT
>BNVD01000165.1 GCA_025997835.1 Spirochaetia bacterium | reverse complement strand
CGCGCCTACGAGTTCAATTCCAAGAGCATCCAGACCAGCGATAATATGCTGGGCACCGCCACCAACCTGAAACGGTAGTAACTGATGGATATAAGTACCGCCGGAACCTACATAAAAGACACGCAGCATATTCCGTTTTCCGCCGCCGGTTCCCTGCGGACACCCGGTACATACTTTGGGGGCGGTGCAAACCCTGCCGCCGGTGTGTCTGTTGAGACTGATTTTTCCAGCCTCCTCGGAAAAATGGCGCCAGCAGGCACCACGGCACCTGGCACCGGCATCGACAAACAGGTGCCATCAGACGCTACGGCGTCTGACACCAATTCCGGCAAAGCCGCCACGGCGTTATCCGCCGAGCGGTTCACCGGAAGCTCCAAAAAGCCGGTCATCGACAAAACCGATAAACTCTACGAGCAATGCGAGCAACTGGAAATGTTCCTGCTCAAGACATTGGTAAGCGGTATGCGTAAAACGGTGCAAAAATCGGAATTGATCGATACGGGCTTTGCCGGTGAAATGTACGAAGATATGCTCTACGATGAATACACCAAGGATTTCTCCAAAAACGCCAACTTCGGTTTGGCGGAACTGGCCTATACGGAACTTACGGGGCAGCGGGGGAAGCTGATGACTAACCGGTTCTAAAAGAAAAACACATAACGGAAGCGATCGCTCGGTCGGCGCATCCGCAGTAATTATGATAATGTCAAGCTGACGGGCGCCAGACATCAAAATTTTCCTCCATGCATTGACTTGCCCTAACGTGTTTTTGGAGATACACTAAAGAGGACTGGAGGTTCCACATGACCATAGAACAGACGGTTGATATTCCCGTTGACCATCGGCTAACCCTTGAAATTCCCCGGGAAATTCCGGCTGGTAAGACCATACTTGCCCTTACCTTAATACCCATACCTATTATAGAAAAATCAAGGGCGGAGTTTTTGCACTTAGGATCGGTTGAGTATACACGGAAAAAAAATAACCTCCCGGTGGTTACCCAGGAAATGCTTGATGAAATGTTTGAAGGGTCAATAACTCAATCCCTTACCGGGATACTCCATCTTCCCGATATGACCCCGGAAGAAATACGCTCTGAACGGTTACGTAAATATGAACGTATTGATTGATACCAACATTGCCCTTGATGTTATGCTTAACCGTGTTGAATTCTATTCGGATTCTGCACAAATACTACTCATGTCTGAAAAAAGAATTATCGATGGCTATATTTCCGCTTCCGCTATAACTGATATTTATTATTTTATCCAAAAAGAGAAAAAAGACAAAACGGTAACACTCTCGCACATAAAAGCGCTTGTGAAAATGATACATATTGCTACGGTAACTAATAATGAAGTTACCCAGGCAATAGCTTTAGAATGGGATGATTTTGAAGATTCTATTCAATACACGGTCGGTGAAAGTATAAACGCACAATACATTATTACCAGAAACCCCAAAGACTACGAAGCGTCTACTATTCCTGTTATCATGCCTGCTAAATTTATACAATTAGTTAAAAAAGTAAATAATTAAACGGAACGGGGGAAGCTGATGACTAACCGGTTCTAAAAGCCGCTTGCGGTCAATCTGGCGGGTATAGGCCTATAACTGTGTTTGTATTCCGAATTCCTTTTTAGCTTGTTGATATTCCTCGTCAAAGCCGGCGCAAATACCTTTGCCAAAGCTGACGCGTTGTGAAATCAGAAAACTGTCATATATAATTTTGTCCTGGAATGGCAGCAGGACCGTTTCAAGCATAACCGGCAGTTCATGGCTCATGGCTTCCGCTATGGAGGTCGTCATACCCTTTACCCCGTAGAGTTTGCTCTTTTTACCTTTGTTCGTCCGCATGAATACGGCGTAACCGCTTTCATATTTTATCAACAAGAAATTCCCCTTAACATACTTTTTTTCCCAGGCGTTTAAAAGTCCTGCTTCTGTTTCCGATAGCGCTGCGCCGCTGTTCAAAAAATCGCGGATGATTCCCGGATTTTCCCACAGTTTTTCACGGATTTTATAAAGCTCCGTCTCGTCATGGAAGGCGGGATATACCGGTGCAATCTTGATGTCAACAACATCTTTTTTGCGGTTTACAAAATCAAGCAGCTTGTACCAGGTAACATAGAAGATTTGCCGTTCGCTTAAAGAAAGCTGCGCTAAACCGCTGTCCGCGATTAGCGCGCAGCACTTTTTGTATTTTTTGCCGCTCCCGCACGGGCACGGATCGTTAGGGCTGGGTTTATGCGGCTTCCGAACCTGAATCTCCTGCGGCTGCGCCATTCGCTCTTTGCTGGTGAGGGTAAACAATTCGGTGGGAGTATGCCCGTTGTTTTCCCATATACGGGTGTTGTTTTTTGCAAGTACGAGCAGGTTGAAAAACTGCTGAAACTGATCCGCATTAGCAAAAATAAAGCCATACTTTTGCAGAACAGCGTTGATTTCGCTAAAGCCAATGTTGTTTATCATGAATTGTTTGATCGCTTTAAATCCATCTGCTGTTTTTTTTGAGTAACCGAAGGTATCTAATAAATAGTTATGGGCATTATCCCAATCGTTAGTATCCTCGTATTCTTCCCACTCAAATGGTATAAACTTTTCTTTTGGCGGGATATATCGCGGTTTATCTGCCTGCTCAATTTCCAAATGTTTAACCCAGTCGAAATCCTGCAAGATGATATAATGAACGATATAATCCTTGTAAAACCCGTACCAGGCATTTTTTAATACGTTTGGCAAAAGAAGGGTAAAGACTTCATCGCAGTCTGTTTGTTCGTCGTTTTGAGCATTAAAGATTGTAGTAAATTCGGCACGGGTAATAATTCCATACAGATTTACGGCGGCTTTTGCATAGAGGTCAAGGGACTTCCGCAGTTTGGCCCGTCCTTTGGGGCAGCGTACAACTGCATCTGCGGGGTTGTATTTTTCAAAAATCGTCTTCGCTTGGGCTTTAGTCATTTTTTAGTTTTCTCCTCTTATAAAACCATCGCAAACCGGACAAGCGTCAGTATATGATAAATTTCTGGTTTCCTGAATTCGGGATCCGCCATTTCTTTCGTTATTTATATATTCTTTAGCCAGGGGAACACCAAAGTCGAGGTATCCGGCTTTGTAGATGGGACTGGACTGTCACCCCGAATCGTGACTGACGGGCGCCAGGTACCAAAACTTCAAGTACGCTACCCGCAGAGTCAAAACCTATTTTGTTAATTTCTGGAAATATGGATTCAACGAAACAAAAGACGTTGCCTTTGTCTTTAATTCATATCCAGCATGATCCCAGAAAACAACATGGGTTTTAAATCCTTCAATTACTAAATCCTCTACCATAGGAACATAATCCGTATCTCCGGCCAGAAGAAAAATTATATCTTCATCTTTATTTATTACCGCACTATAAGCATCTTTTGTTATTTGATGTGTTATAGCTGTATCAACCTTTTTTTCATGCCCGGAAGCATTCTTTTCATAGATTTTCACATCAAACCCGCATGTTTTGACGTATTGCCAAAAAGGATCATTAGGCGGAGGTGAACCCCAGAGTTTTGCTTGTGAAATAGGAATACCGACTATGGTCTGAATAGCATTATACAGTTCAACATAATTCAAATGCCAGCCAAAATCGGTTATCCCAAAATTCATTGCATCAATTATATTTGTGACACCCTGAAAATTCTGGGTCACCGCGGAAACACGACACCCTTCGGCGTAGATATTTGAATTATCTACATAAATAAATGCTTTGCCCATAGTATTCCCCTAAACCAAGGTTAATGCTATAGCAGATGTAAAAAAATGTCAAGAGGTTTTTAGTTGATGAAAGAGCACGAAAAAAACAACCGCAAAGGCGAACCGAACCTTCGATTCGCCTTTGCGGTTAAAAATTCCGGGTTAATGTAATCTGTCCAACTACACCCTAGAACTCCACCTTAAACCCAATGGGGATACCAAAGTCCAGGTAGCCGGCCCTGAGGACGGGGGCGGTCTTGTCTTCGGTGTCGAAATCCTGGAATGAATACGAGTTCAGGCGCATGGCAAAGCCGCCGTGAAGAGTGGCGCGGACTCCGGCTTTTTCGAGAACCCTAAGGGTAGCGCCAAGGTAGGCGCCCAGGCTGTCTGAGTAGGTTACCAGTTTGGTTTCTTCCCAGTTAAGGATATAAATACCCAGTTGGTTGGCAACCTGCAGGTCTACGGTCAGGTCGTCGGTTATCTCGTATTTTCCGCCCAGGGCATTGTAGACGCCAATGTAGCTTTCTTTCCGGGATGCAGCAACGGAATTGTTGGCATTGAGGTACCCATAATAGGCCCAGGAATTGCTATAATTGTTGGCGTAATCATCAGTGCCCGGCAAGCTGGCAAAACTTATATTGTTGTTGGAAGTTAGGGTCAGGTTCTCGATACCGGAATACGCGGCCCGCAGATCAATACCGTGGTAGAAGGGGAAAACAACTTTCGTTCTCTGGAGATCGAATAACACTAAATCCGGATCTTTGAGAAAGAGATTCACATTAGTAGTTCCCCGGTCGTATCGCAGCGGGTCCGCCCAGGTCTTGTAAAAGCCGGAATACCCCACGGTAATACCCAGACCGTCCAGCGGCTTAACATCGGCATACAGGCCGAATGTCTGGTTGGTAACCTTTAAATCCACAGGGCGCAGGTTGTCAGGATCCCCCGACTCTATCTTGGAAACGGAGTACATCGCGTATTTGTAAACCGCAGCCAGGGTCAGCATATCGGCAATTTCGGCGACCTCAATACGGCCGGCAACATTCATCCGTTTTCTGTCCAGAGGGGCAAGGCCCTTTTCTTCATAACTGGAATCGGTAGTTGCATCGCTGCTGGTAAACCAGGGGGTCTTAAACGGCAG
>BNVD01000164.1 GCA_025997835.1 Spirochaetia bacterium | reverse complement strand
GCATGGAAAACACCGACAGGGCTTGTGCGTTCCCCCCGGACTTTTCCTCCGCCAGCTTTTCTATGTCCTTCTGAATCCGGGTGGTGCTGTTCTGGTTGTTGGCCTGAATGAGGATGTTCCCGGCGTTGATGTTGCCGGGACTGACCCTCCGGATATAGACCGCACGGGGCACAAAAGCGGTTGAATTGGGGCTTATGAACGATATTGTCGCCGTGGACTCCGAGAGAACCCCTATCACCTCGAAACCCATCTGGTAACCGTCCATTTGCAGTCTTACTATTTTTCCTTCTGCCTCTCCTTCGGGAAAAAGATAGCGCACCGCTTCGGAGCCGAGGATGATCTTCTGCGTTCCCATAACCTGCTCGGTAACCGAAAAGAACCTGCCGTAATCCAGGGTAAGTCCCATGGCAGAAAAGTAATCCTGTTCAACCGCCTGTATGGATAAATTCAAATCCAGGGCGCCGTGGAGGAGGCGTCCGCCGAAATCATTGGTATAGAAGATGTTTTTTATGTCGTCAATGGAGGAAGCAAGCTCGGTACGAAAACTTTCGTTGAGTTCGATGGTTTGGGTACGGCTTCTGCCCCAGCCGGAACTGACCTGAACGAGGTCCAGCCCGGCTGACCCCAGGGAACGCTTTACATCCCCGGTGGCGCTTTCGCCGATGGTAGTTACCATGATCACCGATGCTACCCCGATGATGATCCCCAACAGTGAAAGAAAGGTACGGGTTCTGTTGGTTTTGAAATCCTTTAACGCGTTGATAAAATCTTCAAACACCGGCGTCCCCCGTTATCTTTCCGTCCCGGATGGTGATCATCCGTTTCGCCATCCGCCCGATTTCCGGATCGTGGGTTACAATGATGATGGTGGTCCCTTCGCTGTGGATTTCCCCGAACAGGTCTATTACCGAGTGTCCGGTCTCGCTGTCGAGGGCTCCGGTGGGTTCATCCGCCAGAATCAGCGCCGGCCGGGTTACCATGGCGCGGGCTATGGCGGCCCGCTGTTTCTGTCCGCCGGAAAGTTCGTAGGGCCGGTGCCGCAGCCGTTCCCCAAGGCCTATCCGTTCCAGCACCTCCCGTGCCCGTTCCCGCCGTTCATGGACCGGGAGGCCCTGATAACGCAGGGGAAGCATCACGTTTTCCAGAACCGTCATGCCCGGAATAAGGTGGTACTGTTGAAATACAAACCCTACCGTTTTATTCCGCAGCCGGGCAAGCTCCCCCTCGGCCATTTGGGAGGTATCGACACCGTTTATGCAAATCTCCCCCGATGTAGGATGATCCAGACAGCCGATAAGGTTCATGCAGGTTGATTTCCCCGACCCCGATGGCCCCATGATCGAGACGAATTCCCCGGTGTTGATGGCAAAGGATACGCCGTCCAGCGCGCGGACCTCCGCATCCCCCATCGCGTAGGTTTTGTACACCCCGGCAAGCGACACCAACGCTGTGCCGTTTAGACGTGCGCTCACTAGAAAACCCGAACCGGGGCCGATCTATTGCCCCGCCGTGAACCGCGGGAAAATCCGGTCCCCTCCGTCTGCGCCTTGAGCCGGTCCCCCGGTTCAAGGCCCGACAGTATCCGTACCATGTTGCGCCCATACGGCACTACTTCTACCGCTATCCGTTCCGGGGCGGTTTCGTCTGCGGTATCCGGCGTCCCTGGCCTGTGCCGTTCCGCACCCGGTTCACCGCTTTCGCTCGCAGTATCCGCCTGCGGTCTGCGCTGTCTTGCTCCCGGTTCACCGCTTTCACTCGTATCCGTTGCCTCCGGTCTGCGCCGTTCCGCGCCCGGTTCGCCGCTTACACCCGCAGTATCCGCCGCACCCGGTCCGCGCCGTCCCGCGCCCGGTTCGCCGTTTTCACCCGTAGTATCCGTCGCCTCCGGTCTGCGCCGTCTCGCACCCGGTTCGCCGCTTTCGCTCGCAGTATCCGCCGCCGCCGGTCCGCGCCGTCTTGCTCCCGGTTCGCCGCTTTCACTCGTATCCGTTGCCTCCGGTCTACGCCGTTCCGCGCCCGGTTCGCCGCTTTCACCCGCAGTATCCGTCGTTCCTGGCCCGCGCCGTCCCGGTCCCCGAACTTCACCGTCACTCCCACTCGTCGTCGCCCCCCGCTGTCCCGCCATGCGCTCCCCGCTCCGCCGTCCAACACTAATCCTATCAACATAAGCCCGGCCGTTTTCGTAGGCAATCGCGGCAACCTCCACCGTTAAGACCCGTTCCGCCGGGCCGCCGATGATTTCGCCGGTAAAGGAATAGCCCGGCAGGATTTCGTCCGGGGGATTGTTGACACGAATTTCTGTGTCCAGCACCGTCGCGCCCCTTGAGGAGATGCGGCCAACCGCAGGGTAGGAAACCACCACGCCCTCTACCGCCAAATCGGGATAGGCGGGAAAGGTAAGCTTCACTGTTTGCCCCGCCTTAAGCCGGGGAGCATCGGTCTCCACTACTTCTACGGTGGTCTTGAGGTAGCTCCGGTCAATCAGGTAGCCGAAAATGTCCTGAGCCTTGGCGTAATCCCCCTTGGCAAGGGTCAGGCGGCCGATTACCCCGTCAAACCGGGCTTCAAGGCTCCGGTCTTTGATGTTTTTGAGCAGCACCTTTCGCTGTTCTCCCATTAATGCCAGCTTGGCGGAAGTACCGTTGATCCGCTCCTGATTCATCTGAAATTCGTGGTTTGCCAAATTGTACCGTTCCTGGGAATCGTCAAGCCGGAAGAGGATCTGCCCGGCGCGGACCCGGTCGCCCTCCTTGACGTAGACTTCCTCCACAATGCCGTCCCCCGCAGCCTGAATGTTTTGCTCCTGCGCAGCTTTAATGTTGCCGGAAATTTCAATCACATTTTGGTATACTTCTTCCCGGACCGTATAGGTGACCTCTGCCGGGGCCGCTTTCCGGGCGCGCATAAAAAAGAACAGAAAGCCGCCTGCGGCAAGGATCAACACAATAACTATGCCGGTAATCATTGCCCGCTTCTTTTTCTTCTTTCCCATTTTTGTTTTTTCCATTCTAACGTCCTTCCGGTACAAACAGTAATGCTGCTTCAATGTTGTAAAGCCGCCGATCTATCTTCGCGGAAAGCAGGCTGTTAAGCGCCAGATGGTATTGATTCCGGGCATCAAGATAATCAAGCTCCCGGATAATCCCCCGGCCAAACCAGGACTGCTGTTCCTCCATGTTGATTCTGAAAAGTTCCGTTTCCTGCAGCATGATTTCGTACTGCCAATTCAAATCCGCCATACGCCGGTTAAAATCCTCAGCCTTGTCCCGGAAGTCCTTTTCCGCCTTGACAATGGCTTCCTTTTCCTGTTCCGCCTCAATGGCCCGCATCTTCCGGGCGATGTTGAAAACCTTAAAGCCGTAGGACTTCCACTGAAGACCCACGGTTAAAGAAGGGGAGACGGGATCCTCCAGGGGGAGGCGCACACTGGTGTTCAGGGTTACTCCCCCAAGGCCAATCCCCGTACCGGCCCGTAAGGACGAGCCGGGGGCGTAACTGATATACCGGTTTCCGTTCGCAAGATAGCCTGAGGCCACTGCGGCGTCACTTTCCCACACATACCCCAGACTGCCGCTCAGGGTAAAAAACCTGTCCTGGGCTTTCCGCCGCAGGGTATTGATATTCTGTTGGCGGGCCAATTTTTCCACCTCAACAGACAGGGACGCATCGGAAGCGGACACATTGGCGAGCGCTTCGTTGGGTATATCTTCGGGAATCTCCGCGTGATCTATTCCGCAGTCGGCGGCGAATTTTCCGAGTGCCCGCTCCATTTTCCGTTCCGCCTCGTCCCGTATCCGTTCCTGCCGGCGGAGCTTCAATTCCGCAGTCCTGATGATCACACTGGAAGCGCCGTAACCCCCCGCCTTTTTGCTTTCCAAATCGTACCGGGCAGACAGTACCGCTACCTGGGCTTCAATCACGGCATTCTGCAGGGTGAGCAGTTCTTTTACCGCGGCGCAGAATTCCTGTTCCGCCGCAAGTCTGCGCCGCGTCACATTCCACTGTGCATCCCGGAACGCAAACTCATTTTCCAAAAACAGCGCCTTTTCCTCGTCCCGCCGCCCGGTGATAAGACCGGCCCGTACCCCCGCGTCAATCCCATACCCGGCATGATCCGCGCCGCCCCCCGCGCTGACCGGTGCGTTCACCGTCACGGCGAGATCCCCCGCCCGCGGTATATCAACCTCCAGCCCCGGCCTCCCCTCAACAGCGCTTCCGCCGGCCCCAAAGGTGAAATTCACATCCCCCGTGGAAACCGTAAAGGACACCCCCTTCTCAAGCGCGTACTGCTGGAGCTTCAGGGCGGCCCGCTCCTTCTCCGATTCCAGCCTGATGCCCTCGGCGTCGCGGGCCAGGTACCGGGTCAAAAGAGCGCTATAAGGCGGCCGTTCCGGGGAGGAGGAGCCTTCCTCTGCGAACAGACAAAGGGAAAACGAGAGAAACAGGGCCGGTATCAGCGCGGTGCGCCTCAAAGGACAGCGCATACGGTGCATACATCTACGTCGCGTACGTTGCGTACGCAGGCATTGCGTACGCATGATTGCCGGAATCACAGGGTCTCCCATGCGTAAAGACTGGCAGATTTAGGGGAATTGGGCAAGTTGCGAACAAGTTCGCTTGGCAAAAACATCCCTTGTATGTATCGAAAAAGGGGGGTATATTAAGATTTCATTGGAGGCCGGGTCTAAACCGGCCGTCGATACATCTTTTAAGGGGAGCCGGATTCAGGACCATGAAATCATCTAATTCCTTGTACGGTAACGTATTAACTCTCCAATTCCCCCTTCCCCCTTCCCTCTCCCCCCCCCCCTTTTCCTTCTCCTCTTCCAATTCCTATCACTCCACCAATCCCACCTCTTCACTCACTTCCCCTCTCCTTATCTCATCTTCCTTCTTC
>BNVD01000163.1 GCA_025997835.1 Spirochaetia bacterium | reverse complement strand
CCGCTGTATCTGCTCATTCACGATAGCCTGAACTTTGGCAACTTCATCCGCCGTCATGGGCGCGTTATGGGAAAAGTCGAAGCGCATCCGTTCCGCCGCGATGGCAGGCAGTACCTGTCCTTCAATGCCAAGTTTACGCCCGTGCCGCACCGAGGAACTGGCGGCGGAGCAGGGGATGACGGTGAACCGGCCTGAATTCGACGAGGCCTTTAAGAAGCATCAGGAGCTTTCCCGCGCCGGAAGCGAGCAGGTCTTTAAGGGCGGCCTTTTGGATCATTCCGAGACCACTACCAAGTACCACACGGCGACCCATCTGCTCCATAAGGCCCTGCGGATGACCCTGGGGGATCATGTGGCCCAGAAGGGCTCCAATATCACGGCGGAACGGATGCGCTTCGACTTTTCCCATAACGCGCCCATGACGGCGGATGAAGTTGCCAAAGTTCAGGCTATCGTGAATGAGCAGATACAGCGGGACCTCCCGGTTGGCATGGAGGTGATGAGTCTGGACGATGCCAAGGCCGGGGGGGCCATAGCCCTGTTCGGGGAAAAGTACGAGTCCCAGGTCAAGGTCTACACTATCGGCGACTTTTCGACGGGAGTATTCTCCCGAGAAGTTTGCGGGGGGCCCCATGTGGAGCGCACCGGGACTATGGGAAAATTCACCATCCAGAAGGAACAGTCCTCCTCTGCGGGGGTCAGGCGTATCCGGGCAATTTTGGAATAGGCAAAACCCATATACTCGTGTATACTGGGTGTAACGTATCACGGTTTTGCTTCGTTTTATGAAAAGGATGTATATGAAACGGTTTTTATTGGTTTTTCTGACAGTTGCCTTTATCGCGGCTCCGGGATTTGCCCAGACAGATTTGCAGCCTGTGGCGATTGTGCGTCTTACCCGGAGTGAGCCCATCACGGTCAAACAGCTTAAGGGCGAAGTTGAAAAGATGGAAAAGCAGGCGGGCCGGCCGCTTACGGCGGCAGAGCGGGAACAGGTGCTGGATGTGATGATCAACGAGAAGCTGGCCATCCAGGCTGCGGAGCGGGACAAGATTACCGTATCGGATAATGAACTGAACCAGCAGATACAGCAGCTTAAGACGGCTATGGCCCAAAGCCTCGGTCGGCAGCCTACGGATGCGCAATTCGCCGAGGCGGTACGCAGTGAAACCGGGTTGGATATGCCCGCCTTTCGGGAGCAGATACGCCGGCAGTATCTGGTGCAGAAATACCTGATGAGCAAAAAGCAGAACGTGCTGGAATCGGCAAAGGCGCCCACGGAAAACGAAATTATTACCTTTTTTAATGATAATAAAGCCCAATTTGTACGTCCCGAGACGGTACGGATTTCCATGATCCGGGTGCCCTTTGGGGACAACGCGGCGGCCAAAACCAGGGCCAGAGATCTGGCGAACAAGCTGATACAGGAAATCGGCTCCAATGCCGCGAAATTTGACGATGCGGTGATGAAGGGCCGGACGCCGGGGTCGGGCTATGAGAGCGGGTCCACCTATCTGCCCCGGACCCCCCAGGCGCAGCAAACCCTGGGACAGGAACCGATCAATGTAGCCTTTGGCCTGAAGCAGGGTGAAATATCCAGGTTGGTGGAAAGCCCCCAAGGCTACCTTATCCTCAAGGTAACCGAGACCTACGAGATGAAGTTCCTCAATCTCGATGATCTGGTCGAGCCGGGATCCACGGTCACGGTGAAGAATTATATCAACCAGGGGCTGATTCAGCAGCAGCAGCAAGAGGTTATCGATCGGGCTCAGAAGGAACTGGTCGCCGAGCTTAGGACGGGGAGGAGCTTTGAAGTGTTGGATAAAAACCTCCTGAAGTGGTAGTATGGCGTCCCGCAGAAAAGGCCGTATTCTGGCGTTCCAGGCCCTGTATTCCTGGGAGGCATCCGTTGGTACCATTAGTACCAATGGTACCGTTGGTACTGACGCGGACGGCGTTGCGTCAATCCCCGAAGATCTGCTGAATTTCTCCTGGCTGGAGGCTGACAAGCAGGCCGCACTGGATGCGGATACCCTTGCGTTTTCCCGGCTCATGATAACCGGAGTGGTAGAAAATATAGTTCCGGTGGATGATATGATCCGCCGTCACCTCCAAAACTGGGATTTTTCCCGGCTTAACCGGGTGGACCTGGCGGTACTCAGGCTGAGCGTCTACACCCTCATGTATCAAACCGGTATTTCCCCCTCAATCGTGATTGATGAAGCCATCGGCATCGCCAGGGAATTCGGCACCGAAGAATCCTTCCGCTTCATCAACGGCGTTCTGGACAGTATCCGAAAAACCATTCAGGGCCAACCGGTCCCGGTACCGTAACCATGACCGCCCCCGTTCAGCCCGAAAGCAATCATCCTCAGCCTAAACCCGGTTCTCTCCGAACCGCCCTTAGGTATGCCTTTCTGCTGGGTACGTTGCTGTTCCTGATCGTGGCAGGTGTTCTGGTGTTTTTTGCCGCAAAGTCCGGCCGCCCCATTTTTGCCCCCCAGGACAACCCCGCCGGAAAAAGTTTCTCCGTCAAACTCCGTGAATACGACCGTGCGGTGACCGCTGAACCGGAGAGCGCTTGGCTTTCGGCCGAGTTTACTGCCGGGCTTATCCGCCGGCTGGATGACCTTGAAAAAGACGCCTTGGGGGTGGAATCTCACCTTTCGGTGCTGAAACGCCGTCGCGTCTTGGCCATCCATGCCAACGCCGGCGCCGATACCGCCACGGCCGCTTCCGCCTACCTCGCTGCCGCTTGCCGCGCCGCCGAACGCTTCCCCTATTCGCAGCTCCTGTCCGCCGTGGCCGCCGAAGCCGCCGCCCATTCCGTCTTATCCGAAGTCCCGGTTCTCCGTAACGCGCCTGCTCCGGTAGTCCCGCCGCTTCGCGGCCCCGCCGCCGAAACCGCCATCCGGTACGCGGCGGACCTCACCGAACCCGGTCTCATCCCCCTGGCGCTGAGCGTCTACGTCCTGGCCGGGGAGATCTCGGACCCGGAGCGTGCGGTCACCATACCCCGGAGCGGGGAATTTCTCGCCTCGGTATCGGAATTTTCAGGTGAGCGCGCTGCGGGAACCCGTTTTCGGGACTGGGAGAACTTCCTGCTGGACGCCGCCGTTATCCGTCTCCTGCAGGGTGACACCAGGGGGACTGCGGTACTCATCCAGCCCCTCATCAATTCCCGTGCAGACCCGGAAACCGCCGGTCCCGCCGCCCTGCGTGCCCTCCGTTTCGGAGCGGAATTCTTCTACGACTTCGGCGACCCCCGGCGGGCGGCGGAAATTTTTTCCCGGTTCAGCGACGACCGGAGCATAGGCCGGCAAGCGGATGCCCTCTGGCTTGCCGGACAGCAAGGCCCCGCCCGGAACCTCTGGATGGTGCTGATCTCCCCTGCCGCAGACGGCCCCGACAGGATAACGCCGTCCCCAGACCTAACGGTCCCGGACTTACTAGTCTCGGACCTACAGGTCCGATGCCTCTACAACCTCGCCTCCACCGAGCAGCGCTTTGTCGCGGAGCGGATGGCCCAAATCGCGGCCGAACGGGCCGCTTCCGGTACGCCTGAGACCCCCGAAGAGGCCTTTGCCCGGCGTACCGCCGTCACCACCCCGGAACAAGATGCCGATGCCAGGGCGCTGGTCTGGATAGAGCGGCTGTTATCGCTGGACCGGACCCATCTCTATGGCCTCATCCGGTACACCCGCTTCCTCGACAGCCAACGGGCGCTGGCCATCCTCGAAACCACGGAACTGGCCGAAACCGAGCCCCTCATCAGCCTGGAACGGCTCCGCCGTCGTATGCCGGACTGGACCGTGGACCGGATCATCCCCGAAACATGGCTGCTCCTGAACCACAGTCCCGGCGCGGCGGCCCTCTACCAATGGGCCGGCTACTACTTCGATTACCAGAAACACTATGGTGACACCGCCCGTCTGCTCCGGGCCGCCAAAAACCACGGCATAGACGGCCCCTGGCTGACCTTTCATCAGAGCATAAACCTGATCCACGACGGTAAATATGACGAGGGGGAAGCTCTCCTTTTAAGTCTGGAGGCTGACAGCGGCCGTTCCAGTGTCCAAGACCCGGTATGGCAGATACCCGCCAACATCGCCCGGCTTATGGAAGCCCGGCGGGCAAACGCCGCCGCCCTGGACTACTACGCGATTGCCGCCGCCCAGGTCAAAGACGCCGCCTGCGCCGCAAAAATCCAGTACCGCATGGCCCGGTGCCTGCGGGCCCTGGGCCGGGACCGGGAAAGCCGCCGCATCCTGGAGTACGGGCTCACCCTGGACGCGGAAAACCTGAACATCCGGCTTGAACTGCGCCGGCTGGATGATATGGGGATTTTCTAGGAGTTTGTCGGGCTTTGCCCATAAAATGATAAAAATTCGCCGCTTAGGCGAATTTTTACCTTACAAACTCCGTAAGGAGCCCTTTAATAGCAGGTTTTTTGCGGCCTCAAGCGCAAAAAACCTACAAGTCCGACAGGATCCTAGGTAAGCGCCATACACTATAGGCGTATGCTTAAAACCGCCTTCCCTAATTGAAATATACGCTAAACTGAAACTTGCCGTCGAAGGAGACTTCGGGGCCGGCGAACACCGTGCCTACCGGGGTTTCAATGTGCAGCCCTGCGCGGACACCGCCCCGCAGTTCCGTAATGCGTTCAATGGCAGTAAACCGATCCCACACATTGCCGCCGCGGACGGTGAGCGAAAAGAAGGAGCGCATACTTATGAGGTTGGAGAACAGAGATATTTCTTCCAGATACGTAATGCCCGCGATGGCCTTATCCCGGCCTGAAACCCCCATACCGGC
Source organism: Spirochaetia bacterium (assembly GCA_025997835.1). Classification (GTDB taxonomy): domain Bacteria; phylum Spirochaetota; class Spirochaetia; order Treponematales; family Breznakiellaceae; genus BNVD01. The sequence continues at coordinate 126 of BNVD01000163.1, read as the reverse complement.
GTATCCCGGAATGCCCGCTGTTCCCGAAAGACGGTAGAAGCTCCACTCCGAATCCAGGACGCCGCGATAGGACCCAACCTGGAGGCCGGTAGTAAAACTGCGCCGGGAATGGGTAACCCAGGCCTT
>BNVD01000162.1 GCA_025997835.1 Spirochaetia bacterium | reverse complement strand
TTTTCAATTTATGCTGTATAAAACGAAAAAGCTTAACTGGATTACACGCTTTCAGCAGCTTCATCCGCAGCGGCGTTTTTTCAGAAGCATACCGTATCAGATACGCGTCATGTCCCGCATCCCGCAAGTATTTTTGCAAGGCGTAGCACTGCAGTATCTGCCCGTAATTATCTTCCGACCACCAGAAGGTCATTATGCCGATTTTCATTTATTTTCTCAATATCCCTTTCAATACTTTAACACCTTCATCGCCGATCACCGAGCGAACTTTGCTTTTTAAAACGCTTATGCCTGACAAATTATTTTCCATGATAGATCTTAGGGCATCTGATTCATTCTCCGGCGTAGTAAATACTTCAAACACTATTGATTGTTCCGATTCACCAACAAACGTATCCCTGTGCTGCATAAATTCTTCTTTATTGCCCGCGGAAATGTACCTGAACCCGGCTGCTTCCGCCCACCCTTTTGCACTGCCGTTATGCCCAGCGGCAGCAATGTAGGCATCGGTTTCCTTACCAAATTGATACGCAGAAGCGGCATATAGTTTAAACTCAGCTCCACAGTTATTGTTTACCAGAAGGATACGGATATTGTTTTTAAGATGGCGTATACCAAGCGAATTCATATCATAAAAGAATGCCAAATCCCCTATCACAAGAAAACACAATGTATCCGTAGCGACGCTTTGTCCAAGCAAAACCGACATGCATCCGTCTATGCCAAATGCGGCGACATTTGAGTTGCAAACAATGGACGGATCTAACGGGAAATAACTCCACACTCGCAGGCTATTCAGTATGGCAAGATTCAGATAGCTGTTCCTGGGTATAGAATCGTGTAACTGCTGCACCAGATAGCCGTTAGAAAACGGCAATTCGTCAGGAATTTTCATTGAATCCTGCAATTTTTCCCAGGATTCATAATAGGTATGCTCAACCTGTTTGTCTTCGGCAAAACGGGAAAAAAACAGTTCAAGCGGACATTCAAAGACTTTCGTAAGCTTATCATAGGTATCAACTATATTTCCGTCTTCACTCACACGCCAATGTTCAAAGTCGGTCTGATTACCGGAGGCCAACTTTCCAAACACCGGATAATCTCCTGTTTGCCCCCCGATTGTTATGAGCACATCCGGCTTATACTTTTTCTTAAAAACATCTCCGGAGATACATGATATGGCCAGGTTTGCAGAAACCGCATATTTCCCGTGATAATTTGACAAATGATTTACATACACAAACGCATTGTGGGATTCCATAAACGCATCTATGGCTGCAAGCTGCTTCCCGGAGAAATGACGATGCTCGCCTACTGCTATCCTTATTTTCTTACCGGTAAGCGCCGCGTCGTTCCAGTCATCCCAGGCCATGCAGCGCCGAATCAAACGGACAGATGGCAATTCAGGCACATTAAAGATGCCCATTGCCTCGTCAAACATCGGCACATTTAATTGCACGGGACCGGGCGTACGATGGGTAAGCTCCAAAATAGCCTCATTTACCAGTCTGACGCAATGCAATTCATCAATTTTGCTATCCACATAGGGCAGCGCAAATGTTTGTTTGACTGCATCGACGGGTAAAGAAGTTTGAACCGGCGCCTGCATATATTCCTGTCCCCAATACTTTGGGTGTTTGGAAGCAGTAATGGCAAGAACAGGAACATGTTTATAAAACGCCTCCGTAAGTCCGGGGATGTAGTTACGTGTTGCTTGAGCGCTGGTACAACTCGTGGCGACCGGTTTTCCCGTTTCAAGATATAATCCTATTGCAAAATACATTGCGCTGCGTTCATCTACCATAGAATAACAGGTAAAAGACGGGTCAGTCTGAATTCCCTGAACGATAGGGATATTAGTAGCACCCGGATTGATAACAACCTGATTTATACCATGCTGCTTGAGCAGGGATAAGACTATTTGTGTGCTTTTTGATGTTGTGTACATATACTGCAATTATCCTTATGTAAGATGAAGAATAATTAACCACTAAACCGTCCAGGGACGGCGGGGCACGTCGAACCTTCGGTTCGCGGACACAAAGAAGGAGAAGTCAAGGAATATCCTTCCTTCTTCCTTCTTCCTTCTTCCTTCTTCCTTCGTGTTCGTAGACCGGAGGTCTGATGTGCCCTTTGTGGTTATAAATTCTTCTCTAATCCGAATCTATAAATAAGATATTTCACCTTCTGTTTAATTCCTGGTATTTCGCTCAACGCAGTCTTTTCTCCTGTCTGCCGATCCATCTTAGCCATAATTCTCCAGTTAATATTTTTGAACTGCGGATTTCTCAAAAACACCTCTAAACAAGCAACAAATCCGGTTTCAACATTAGTAAAACTATCTGTATCAACATAATGGGAGATTTTTGAAGAATCAAACACCCGGTTATAAAGCCGATCATATACTACTTGATATTGAGCGCTACGGTTTCTTAATTCCAGAAAATTGTCCAAATTTTGCAACAAAACTTTAGGTTTATGCCCTAAATGTTTCTCCAATGCCATGAGATAAATAGCTAAAATTTCCGCCCATGTCTTAGCCTCTTTTTTATCTGTTGTTATATGGAAAGCTTCGCCCAATGCTTCTGCTTTGCCGATTAGTGAAACAATGCCTCGTGCCACATCAAACCCATAGGTCAATGTTGTTGTTTTGGTATTGATATCCTCTGAAAAGACAATCGTTTTCCCATGCAAAGCCCTATACAGCCAATCCTCTTTTTCAAAAACACCAAGCTGCAAACGATTTTCGCTATAGGTGATATATGGGCGAATAATCGTCCAGTTTTTCCGCCCGGAATTACGCAACACATCTTCCTGCCGGGCCTTTGCCAATGAATATTCATCGGTTGCCAAAAACTCGTTATCGAGGGAAGATTCAAGCAGGCGGGGTGATGTTTCGGAAATAGGCGATTCTCCATTGCTATAAACCCGGGCAGAACTTAAAAAAACATACTGTGGCGTCGCATTTAATAATAAATTGACCCGCTCCTTAAATAGCTCTGTTGTATAAACCATAAAATCAACAATAGCATCCCAATGTTCCCTTAATAACTGTTGCAGGAATTGTATATCTTGAGCATTTCCCTGTACATATCTGACTTTTCCATCGGGGGTGGGGGGCTGACGAGAAGTCACGACCGTCTCTATGCCGTTATTCGACAAAAGCTGCACTAAATGGCTCCCATCGCCCCGGTTCCTCCTAAAACTAATACGCTCATATCAAAATCACCTTCTTAATTTCAAAACTTTAACCATGTACTTATATGCCGAAATCAGGAAAGGTACATAACTTACATAATAGATTAATGTCATCTTTTTTGTTAAGAGATGCGATTTCTTTTGCTTTAGTGATTTATAGATTTTGCTTGCTTCTTTATGTTTTCCAAAGGAACATACTATCCTGAATGCCCGCATCTCATATTCATCATTCAGTTTTTTTATTAAAAGATCTTTTTTATCATTTTGAAAATCTTTCATATTATTCAAGGTAGATATTCTCGTTTTTAAATAAATGTTATCTCGATAAATAGATTCCTCACAGGTTGTTCTAATCCGCGAGTGCGAATCGGGCCGAAATAATACTTTATATAAATATTTTTCAATGGTAATACAGTTGTAATTATACAAAACAGGTAATAGTAACTGCATATTTTGGCCGGCTTCTTTAGCGGTAAATATCTCACGATTTGGTATAACACTAAATAATTTATCGGTTCTAACCATGAATGTTCCCGGTGTAAACCAAAAACCATTTTGGCAAAACAAACAATCCTCAAACAGATTGGTTTTCCGTTGAGCGGGGCTCGCCACATATTTTCCTACGATTTTCAATGTATCTTCATCTACCAGGTATTGAAAACTTCGTGCCAGCCCCACGTCTTCGGGCGCGGAATCAAGCGCCTGAACCAATGCCTCAATGGCGTCAGGTTCCGCATAAAAATCATCGGCATCCGGCCACACAAGATACTCGCCCTGTATTAACTTTAACCCATTATTAATCGCTACCGATTGCCCTTGATTCTGCTGCCATACATACTCAAGCTGATACCCCCTTTCATTAAACCGCGTTTTATACACCGCTATAATTTGCTGCGTATTATCCGTTGAGCCATCATCAATAACAAACATTTCAATATTCGAGTACGTCTGTATCAACACGGAATCAAGCAAACGGTGAATCAAATGAGCACAATTATATGCCGGTGTCAGAATACTTACTTTTGGGAGCATAATTTCCTCTTCATTACTAGTACGATCCGCTTGTGTAGCGCTAATTTTAATTCCGCTTCAAGACCAAAAAAATAAATACAAGCCAACGTTATCACGCAGGATACACCGGTGGTCAACACTATTCTTGGGAGGCCGGAATTGACTAAATGAATAATTCCAATCGGTATTACTGATGAAATAATGCTGATAAAAATACACGGAAAAACAGCGATTTGTATATATTTTACCACTGCTGTCCGGTTTAAATGAGAAAACAATAAAATAGCTTGTATTTTGACCCTTAAAATGGTATAAAGGATTCACCACAAATCATTATGCCATAAGGAAATACAAGCTATGAACAAGCATACCACCGTTTTATCCAGTTTGACAAGCCACCTAAGCAGATCGGAATTTGAAAAGGCCGTAAAAGACCATCAGGGGGACAAGGGGGTGCGAACCCTGGGAACCTATGATTTCTTTAAAATGATGTCCTACGGGCAGCTCTCGGGATGTTGCGGACCAAAGGTCCGAAGCGTCCGGGAGATAGAAAACTCAATGAAAGCAAACGGTACAAAGCTGTATCATGCGGGATTGCCGCAGCTGAAACGATCAACCTTCTGCGATGCCATGGAAAAACGGGACAGCCATATTTTTGAAGACGTTTTTCACGCGGTGGTGGGCAAGGCGCAGCGCATAGCGGGAAAAGCGAAAAAACAGTTTAAGAACCCGTTGCGGATAATTGACGCCTCGATAATTTCG
>BNVD01000161.1 GCA_025997835.1 Spirochaetia bacterium | reverse complement strand
CGGCTGGAACGCCCAGCGGGTCAAGCAGGTCAAGAATGTCGCGCGGGATCCCATCAGCCTTGAAACCCCCATTGGGGAAGAGGAAGATTCTCTTTTAGGGGATTTTATCGAAGACCTCGCGGTGGAAAATCCCGCCAATCAGACCGCCTTTACCCTGTTGCAGGAGCAGCTTGCCGGGGTACTTTCTACCCTGCCCGTGAGGGAGCAGGAGGTACTCAAGATGCGCTTCGGTCTGGACGATGGCTATTCCCTGACTCTGGAGGAGGTGGGGCTCTACTTCAATGTTACCCGGGAGCGAATCCGGCAGATTGAAGCCAAGGCTCTGCGCCGGCTCCGGCACCCGAGACGGAGCCGGCGGTTAAAAGATTACCTGGACCATTGAAGCTTTTGAATCCTGATGGATTCAAAAGTGTCTTGGCAGAAGAAAACCTCCGGTTTTCTTCTGCACGTTTCATAAAAGTAAAGCGTTTGCTATAAGGGAGATACTATATGGTGATGGAAGATGTTTTTGAGAAGCTGCGGAGTTTGCAGGATATTCTTTCTCAAAAGATCCTGTTAGAACAGGAGATTCAGGAGCTTCCCAGGGAGCTGACAACCCAGGAAGAAATACTGGCCCGGTTAAAACGGTCGTTTATTGAAAAAAACGTGGAATATGAAAAGACCCGCTCCGCGGAAAGCGAATTCCGGGAACTCCTCGCCGACGCGGAACATGCCCGCGAAGGGGCGGAGAAAAACATGGATGTGATCAACACCCAGCGAGAATACGAGGCACTGGACAAGGAAATTCGGGATGCCGCCGAACGGGAACAGCAGTTCAGAAAAGATGTCCAGCGGGAAGAACGGCTTCTTGCGGAACTGGACGAGCAGATGCGGCAGAGTACCGGTCTTATCGCACAGCAGGAAAAGGAACTGACCGGGCGACGGGCGGAGATCGAAGTCGAAAAGGCCGAAAAGGCCAAAAAGATCAAGGAACTGGAAAAAGAGGAAAATAAACTTAGCCGGGACTTGGACCCGGAGGTATTCTTCAAGTTTGAACGGATTATCCGCAACAAAATGGGCCGGGGCATCGTGGCCATTAAGGGCGGGGTCTGTACCGGCTGCCACATGATCCTTCCCGCCCAGTTCGCCAATGTGGTCAGGACCGGGGAAGAAATCGTGTTCTGTCCCTACTGTTCCCGTATTCTGTTCTACGAAGAATCGGATCAGGACGAGGAGCAATACTTCGAAACCGAAGATTCAGGCAGCCTTTCGGATCTGGACGATATAGACGACGACGAATTCGATGACGAAGAGGAAGAAGACGAAAAGGTCAATGCTGATTATGAGGAGTGATTTTTAGCGATGAACCAGACTGCCGTGTCATAAAAATACGCAGTATTTTTATGACGAGGAAAGTCCGGGCTCCGTAGGGCATGATGCCGGGTAACTCCCGGGCGGGGGAAGCGAAAGCTCCCTCCGACAGACAGCGCAACAGAAAGTATACCGCCTGAAAGGGGTTTCGGCCCCGGTCGGGTAAGGGTGAAAAGGCGTGGAGAAAAACCTTCGGGTTTTTCTCCTAAGGCAGAAATCTCTGATTTTTGCCAAGGGTAAGAGCCCACCTCGGCGGCGGTAACGCCGCCGGAAAGATTTCGGTTATAGCCGGAAGAACAGGCTGGAGTTTTGGTGGACGCCGTTAGGCGGCTGCCGAAACTCCAAGCCGTTTTTCGGCAAGCCGAAAAACGGCAAGCCTCATCAGGAGCAAAGCTAAACAGCGGTAGGGTGTAACAACCCGCAAACGGCCCGTTTTTTTACCGCGGGTAGGCTGCTAGACGGCACCCGCAAGGGTACCGCCAGATAGATGGCAGTTCCGCTTCCACCTAACCGGTGGCGGTGGTGGAGTTTTGGGTACGAAAGCACCCTGAAAAAACTCCAAACAAGTTTTCCCTGGAAAACTTGTACAAAACCCGGCTTATGGTTCATCGCTTTTTTTCTTGCCCGCAAGACCTCGCTGGATAAGTAATCCCCCAAAACATTGCGTGCAAAAGTCGTGCTGCAGAGTATTACCGGTGAATCATCGGGAAACTGGCGGAATAAAAAACAATACGTCATATTGGTGCCAGGCACCGGGTTTTGACCAGAGGGGTCATTTCTACTGACCATTGACGATTTTTTTCAAAATCACTTGACGATCTGTAAGATATATTATTACTATTATAGTAATCTATTATTATATCGAGGAGGATTTTATGAAAAAATTGTGTATTTTTGGTATGGTGTTCCTGGTATTTCTCGGTTCCTGCGCTACATCGATTCCGGTAACCGTCACGAAACCGGCAATCATGAACATGCGGGGTATTGAAAAAATCGCCGTGGTACCCTTTACCATCGCCTATGAACGGTCCGCAGGCAATTACATCGATCTGATTGCCGCGGTTTTCTCAAAATCGGCGTCCTATAACACCGTGCTGGAGCAACAAACGGCCCAAGCCCTGACCGGTGCCGTTACCGATGCCATTCTGGGAACCAGAGCTTATACTATGATTGATTCGGGGATGCTTTCCAGGCTCGATCAATCGCAGTATGCCACTGTGGTTGACGCTTACATGATCGGCGAAGTGACCCTGCTCAAAATCACTGATTCGGACTATTCGGAACCGGTCAAGAATGCCGATGGAACCACAGGTTTCAAAATGATGCGCCGCCGGATCGCGGACCTTGAATTTACCTACCGCCTGATACGGGCCGCAGACGGTTCGATTATCAGCCAAATCAAAAAGACGGGAACCTGTAAGGATGTGTCACCGGACGGCAGAGCTCTGAGGGATGAATTTGACATGGTGAAGGAAATAATATCAGACGAACTGGAATATCTGAACCGTGATATCGCCCCTTGGACTATTATCGAATACAGGACCCTGGAATCGGAAAAACCCAAGTCCCCCAACATGAAGGAAGCCGCCGCCTTGGTCAAACAGCGCAGCTACATTCAGGCCCGTGACCGCTTTATCACCATATATGAGGAAACCGGCAGCTTTGCGGCGGGTTACAATGCGGCTCTGGTCACCGAAATAGCCGGAGACCTCCAGGGCGGAATGGAACGCATGGCCGCACTCTCAAGCGCCACCGGAAACCCCAAGGCTGCCCAGGAACTGGCGCGTATGAAGAGGACCCAGGCTGAAATTGATGCGTTGTTAGCCGAGCAAGAATATGCCCGGCGATAGCACGCGATAGCGGGGGAGTGTAGCGGGGTCTGTTACCCAAAACGGTGACAGACCCCGTTTTGGCACCCTCTCCCATAAGCGTATTACCGCCCACGTGTTTCTCACATTGACCTTTATAAAAAAAAGTGGTATATCAAGACAGCATGTTTAATCAACGGTTCCGATCTGATTATGGTGTTCAGGTACATCGCAAACAGGCCATACATGCCGTGGCGGCGGCGGTTTTAGTCCTCATCGTTATCTCCTCACTGGCTATACTGTTTATCGGGTGGAGAAACAAACTGGGGAATGAACGGAAGGAACTGCAGCAGTTATGGGCGGAGGGGGCCTGGGAACAGGTTTTTCTGATAAGCCGGGACAGGCTGGCCGATAAACCGATGGATTTTTTCCTTTTAACCCTCAACGGCTTTTCGGCGTTTCAGATGGCCATTGCCCAAATCAACGATTCTGATACCAAAACCTATATTGACGCGTGTATCTGGTCCCTCAGAAAGGCCCTCCAGTGCAAGGAAGCGCTGGGGGATCCGCGAATCCTTTATGTTTTAGGCAAGGCGTATTATCATACGGGTAAGCATTCCGCCGGCGATATCTTTAATGAAGAATTAAGCGGGTATGAGGATTTGGCGGTGCAGTTCCTGGAGGCCGCTTGGGATGGCTATCAGGCATCGGGTATGCATGTACCCGGAGATTTACCGGAATATTTGGGGCTGGCCTACGCGGCGATCCACGATTACCGGAAAAGCGTGGAGGCCTTTTCCCTGGCCCTCTCCGCCGTGTCTCCCGGCGTCGGCGGAGAGGACAAGTCAGGCTCGTCAGATCCAGATCCATCGCCGGGTGTGACGGCGCCCGCGGATCTGCTGTTACTGGTCATGGCCCAGTCCTATATAGCCCTGGGGGATCAGCCCTCTGCCGATACGGCCAGGGCATATCTCGTGCAGTGTGTGGAAACCTCTACGGATTCCAGAACAAAGATACGGGCCAGGTTCCTTTTGGGGGAACTGTTCGAAAAATCCGGCGATGTTTCACAGGCAGAGGCGCAATACCTCACCATCCTGGAAGAAAACGGTGAAAACGCCGAGGCCCATTTTCAATTAGGAGAACTCTATGCCGCAGGTGGAGATTCCATCAGAGCCCGGGCGGAATGGCGCAAGACCGTGCGAATCGATCCTGCCCACCGTGGTGCCCGGCAGCGGCTTAATATGTAACGACAAAGGCCTTGGCCTAAGGCTTCGCGGCCTATTTATGGAGGAACTATGTTTGGGATGAACGCTTCTGATATCGGCATTGATTTGGGGACTTGTAACACCCTTATCTACATACGCGGAAAGGGGATCGTGATCAACGAGCCGTCGGTGGTTGCCGTTGAGCGGGGAACGAAAAAGGTCATGGCCGTGGGAGCGGACGCCAAACGGATGCTCTGGAAGACCCCCGGCAATATTATCGCCATCCGGCCCATGCGGGACGGGGTTATCGCGGACCTGGAATCCACGGAAAAGATGATCCGCCACTTCATCTCCAAGGTGCTTCCCCGGTACCGGTTCGTAAAACCCCGGATGGTTATCGGGATCCCCTCCTGTATTACCGAGGTGGAACGGCGGGCAGTGGAAGAAAGCGCCTACAAGGCGGGAGCACGGGAAGTAATGGTGATTGAGGAGAGTCTTGCCGCCGCCATCGGGGCGGATATCCCCATATTCGAGCCTGCGGGGCACATGATCTGCGACATAGGCGGGGGTACCTCAGAAATCTCGGTCATCTCCCTGGGGGGTATGGTGGTAACCAACGCCATACG
>BNVD01000160.1 GCA_025997835.1 Spirochaetia bacterium | reverse complement strand
GAACGGAATCCATACCGTTTGCACTGCACCCCTGGATAAAGGCGGCATCGATCATTCCGCCTCCGCGTTCAGGGTTGTGAGTGTTGATGATAAAAATAATCTTGACTTCCAACTGCACTATTGTTTCGTTGAACCTCAAGCCGTTATTGCTTCTCCCGCAAATGGAACCATTACGCCGTTGCTTCCATCGGGGAAAATCCCGCTTTCCGTAAACGCCTATCATTCAGGCTCTACAGTAAAAAAAGTTTCCTATACGGCAGCTGTTCAGGGGAGCAGGCCTGGCCGTAGAGCGGTTACTATGCGGCAATTAAGTGATTGGAACTGGTATGCGGAGATAAAGCCCCGGCGATCATGGAACAGGAAACAACTGCTCGTAACAGTAACTGCCGAATTTACCAACGGAGAAACGGAAGTTTCTTCTGCCGATTTTATGTATAACAAGAGTCCCTTAAAAAAAACATGGTCCTTAAAAAGCCTTGTTCAAGTCATTTCGAAGCCATTTCAGTATATTTTCAGGCACCAAAATCCTGAAAAACAACTTCCCGGAGGGGCCTCTAACAGGAATATTCCTCCAAAAATAAATTTGAACGGCAATTGGCCGGTTTTACTTGGCGATGCGCAGCATACAGGAAAATCCACGGCGGTTGTTAATCCTCCATTGCAGTTGGCATGGGTAAAAAACATTGGAGCCAATATTTTTATGTCTTCGCCGTTGATTGTTGATAATAAAATTATTGTCGCATCCTGCGATGATAACGGAAAACCGGTGAACGGCGTTTTTGCGCTTGATGCTGATAACGGGACTATACTTTGGAAATATCCGACTCGTAATTCAATTAAAAATTCCATAGCGTACGATAGTGGATTTGTTTTTGCCCAGGATGCCGAAGGGTATCTTTATGCCATCGATAGTAATACCGGTACACTGCAATGGGAAAAAAATGTTGCCGATGATCCTTACAGTTACCTTGCGGAAGGCTTAATTGCCGAAAACGGGATCGTGTATGCCGGAACAGGGCAGGGGTTAAGCGCTTTTAAAGTACAGGATGGCGCGCAAATATGGCAAAATTCCGCATGGAGAGCCAATGAAGGGGCAAGCACAACGCTCACCATAGGCGGCGGCGTTTTGGTTGCCGGAGCGCATTGGAGCGCCCTGTACGGAAACGACCTGAAAACGGGAAGCGGGCTTTGGAAACTCAATCAGGACGGCCTAAGCGACAGGGGCGGTTCTCCGGTATTGCATAACGGGCTTTTTTATATCATTTCCCGAAAAAGCATTTTTGTGATAGAACCGCTGACCGGAAAGATTGTAAAACAAAAAGAAATCCCGGAACGCAATGTGGAAAATACGTCCACCCCTTTGATAACAGATGATTTGATTATTTTTGGAACTGCCGATAAAGGTGTTGTCGCCCTGGATAAAGAATCACTTGCGGTTATATGGAATACTCCTACGGGACAATCGTTGGTGTACACAACACCCTATACAACAACCCCGTATGCAACTGTGGAATCAAGCCCGGTACTTTCCAACGGAACGGTTTATTTCGGCGCATCGGATGGGTATCTCTACGGAGTAAAAGCCACAACCGGTGAAATAGTATGGAAAATGCATACCGGAGCACCGTCCTTCGCTAGTATGGCCGTTTCAGGAAATGCCGTGATCGCGGTGGATTTTTCGGGTAATGTGTATGCGTTTGCATCTGCCAGGTAACTAATAGACTTGTTCGAGAACCAACCGGGGTCTCGAACAAGTCTATTAGCGGAAGGAAACCACGCGCCGAAAAGGGCAAGCAGCCCTTTGTCTACCGCCGGGGATCCCTGGTTATCGCCCTTAACCCCGGTGAACAGGCGGTAAGCACTATGTCGCCAATAGCTTGTCAATTCTCTAATGATATGTCAATATACCATTTATGGGGCAGGAAGACGCGGATAACGCACTACCGCTATACAAGCGGATTTATGAGCAGCTTTTGGAACAGATTTCTTCGGGGGGCCTGAAAGCGGGGGACCGTGTCCCTTCGGAGAAAGAGATTTGCGACACCTACGGCGTTAGCCGGATAACCAGCAAAAAGGCGCTGGAAATGCTTGCCGAACACCACCTGATCGCCCGGTGGCGGGGCAAGGGTTCCTTTGTGGCGGGCAGCCCGGTCCAGGGAAACTTCCGCTCCATCGCCCTGTTGCTTTCTACCTTTAACGATGCCTTTGGCGCCCGGCTGGTGGGCAGTGTGGAAGAAATGTGCAACGCCCTGGGTTACCACCTGATCCTCCGGCGTACCAGGGAATCCCCGGCAGAAGAGGAAAAAGCCCTGCGCGAGCTGGACGACGAGGCGGTGTCGGGTATTCTGATGGTGCCGGTCCGCGGCGAATATTACAATGCCGAGATACTCCAGCAAATAATAAACAAGCGCCCGCTGGTGTTCGTTGACCGCAGAATGCGGGGGCTGCCCGTACCTTCTGTTTCTACCGACAACGCCGCCGCCGCGGAGTCCGCCGTAAAACACCTTTTGGACCTGGGGCACCGGAAAATCGCCTTTTATTCTGGTCCGGCGAACCATACTTCCACCGTGGAGGACCGGCGGCAGGGCTTTGTCAAGGCCTTTGCCGACAGCGGCATTCCCCTGGAAAGCGCCCATGTCTGTTCCAATCTGCTGTCTCAGGACGACGTATCTATAGTAACGCGTCACTTGTCTGAACACCCTGCGATAACCGCCGCTTTTACCGTCGAATACGAGATCGCCCTGCGGGTGAAAAACGCGGTTATGTCTCTGGGCCAACAGATACATCGTGATTTCTCGATAATTACCTTCGATTACCCCGGCAATGGATGGGAATCCCCGGCCTTTACCTATATGCGGCAGGACGAGGAGGCCATCGGCAAGCAGGCGGTAGAGACCCTGCACCGGATTATCCGCAAAGAGGCTGCCGCCTCCGGCGAGATTCTGGTTCCCGCCGAACTGGTATGCGGCGATTCCGTAAAAGAGTTGAAGAGTGGGATATGATGCTTATATCAGCGGTTGAACAAGGTAAAGCAAGAAACCGTCAGTTTATTCCAAACCGGTAACACGGTGGATAAACTGATCGGGCGTTACCGCTTTAATGGGCGAAGAAGAAAAATCGGCGGGATTGCGGGTAACAATATAATCCACCGCAAGACGCTCACCGGCGGCATATTGAACCGCGTCCTCAAAATCGCCCCAATCAAGGGCGACATTGGTATCTATCAGGATGTTCATATACCATATTTTTCCGCAAGCCGCATTTCCCGAATATCCTTCATGGTAACATCAGGGGGAAGGTCGGCGCCTTTAAGTGCGCCCACAATCGCCTGTATCTCCGGCGCTTGCGCCGCCGCCTCAATTTGCGCCATTGTAAAGCGCGGCAGGACAGCGGACTTTCCCTCCCCCGGAGCGGCGGCCCCGCCTTTCCGGCTTTTTTGCTTCAAGTACCCCACAAAATCCAGAGCCTCGGCCGCAAGATTGGGCGGAAGGGACTGGATTTCCTCTAATAAAACCGCAGTATTGCTCATATCAGCCTCCTATATACAGAATATTATGAATCTCATGCCGGGACAAGCGCATAAACCGGATTATCCGTAAAGAGGCCGCCCTCCGGTCATTCAAATGATATACCATTAACGTATAATAATATATCATTATATAACTTTTTTCAAAAAATATATCAAATGTATTGACTTTTGAAAAATAGCGTGATATAATGATTGTATGGTACGATTTATGGGACCCGGCGGAAAGATAACCTCAGAACAGCCAGTGCGGCATAGTTCTATCTATCACGCTCCCCCCATCGCTAATTCATTATATAGCAAAGAATTACGCGGATATTTGTTCTCTGCCAAGCGGTTTTTATCTAAAGAAGGCAACTTTGATGCCTGTATATATACTCATGTTTTGGGTTCTTAAAAAGGGGAACCCTGTCTTGGGGAGGAAATTGTGCAAAAAAAGCTAGGGTTTTCGTTGATTGTACTGACGTTGTGCGCGGGATTTGGTTATGCCTTTGACCTTAACGGGTTTGAGATAAACATTGACCTTGACGTAAACGCCTTTGAGCTGCGACAAGAAGAAAAAAGCGACGTGGAACAGCGGCGGGGCGCGGGCAACTTTAAGCCGCAGACCATAGCATGGCCTTTTGGGGGCTATAACCTCAACGGCGATACCAACCTGTATCTAACCTACACCGGAGAGCGTTTCGGCGGCACCTTCGGCCTCAGTGTGGAAGACGACTATTGGGTCAAGTCGCCCGCACTAAAGGCATGGGCAAAACCCTTTGGCGACTGGTTTAAGATAACTGTCGGGAAGGACATAGGTTCCGGTTACGTTGACAATCTGGATGCCGATCCGGGGATGCGGATATACTACGGCGTAACCCAAGCCAAGTGGGCCGACACGAAGGATCCTGACAACATCACCCAGGACGAGGGTGTCCTGCTGGAAAGTTTTTTTGCGCCGGTGACTATTGCCATGGCGGGCCGGTACTATGATCCGACCGTTTTCCCCATTGCCCTCAATTCCAACGTGCCGAACAGAACAAAAGATGAGTGGGAATATGTGGACCAGGTAAAATTTTCTTACGGGGCGCGTGTCGGTTCTGAAATAGGCTCCTTTGGCAAAGTGAACGCCTCTTATATAATCGAATACAGCAACTGGGCATCGTCGAATCAGCAAGATTATTACGGTGTGGACTCGAATAACGACGTTGTCGCCAAACGCGCCGATGCCGAAGTGATGGATCATCTTTTCGGTGTCTATGCCAGTCTGACTCCGCTGACGGATTTTGGTGTTTCCATAGGCTACAACGGCATTATCACCAAATATCTTGCTGATTCGACGATGCCCAGTTGCTGTATTCGATTATATAAGAGGCGTTCACTTTGCCAAAGGAGCCTATTTCAGAACCGACACGAAGGATCCTGACAACATCACCCAGGACGAGGGTGTCCTGCTGGAAAGTTTTTTTGCGCCGGTGACTATTGCCATGGCGGGCCGGTACTATGATCCGACCGTTTTCCCCATTGCCCTCAA
>BNVD01000159.1 GCA_025997835.1 Spirochaetia bacterium | reverse complement strand
AGCACCACCGCGTATATACGGAATTTACGGGGAAAGAAAATCAGGAACAGTGCGGCAATAACCGTTGCGATATAAAATACGGCGTACACCGGAACGGGAAAAACGATTCGATTGGATAAATTTGAGCCAAACACAAAAAAACCCAGTAAGCCCTTGGTAGTCCAAACAAAGAAATGGACAATCGCAACCAACCGCCATAGTAACACGTTGTATTTTTCCTGCAAATCGCCCGTATCACTTCCCATACCGTCCCCCTTCGGGCCGCCGCTAAAACCAATAACATACACCATATATAGCGTGTACTTAAAACAGGCGCTATATGCGGTACATTCTGCCGGAACTCAAGGTGCTTTTCTAGAAACGACCGTATGGGTATACTACCATGGTAATGGGATACTTGTCAATAGGGAAATGATAGTCCGGTGATAGCGGCTGATAGTCGAGTGATAGTCCTCTGATAGTGAGTGATAGCGACGTGATAGCGGCGTGATAGTCCCCTGATAGCGGGTGATAGCCGAATGATAGTCAATGATAGCCGATTTTTGTTGAAAAGCCGGAAAAAACGGGTATCATTTCGGTTAACGACGAGGGAAAAAGCGCCTAACCGCGGTAGGAGCTTTGGAGATCGCCGTGCCATGGCGTATGCCGTGGGAAGTTTGAGGTTAGGGCGGATTCATCTGATAGGTTCGCCCTAAGGAGCGTATTGGTATGAAGAAGTTCATGTATTTGGCATTAGCTTTCGGTGTGGCAATCCTTGCCGTTTCCTGCGTTTTTCAACCTGATTTTCCAACCTCAGAAGAAACGCCAATAAAAGTGTCTGAATCTGCCGAGTTTTCCCGAAAGGATGTGCTGGCCCTTAGTCATCTTCAAACGGAGCATATTATCGGCGAGGAGGGATTAAAAAACCTGGTATTGGACTTTATGGGCGGATCTACCCCGGCCCGTAACGCCGTTTCGCCGGATTCGGTGATTACGGGGGTTACCAAGCTGGCGGGCCGGACGGATAAGGGGTTTGTCCGTTCGTTAAGTACATCGCGTACAGTCCTTGATGAGGCAGAACCGGCGGAAATCCCCTTCTATGTTTTTACGATAGGGAATGGACAAGACGATACCAAAGGTTTCGCTCTGACGTGCGGTGACGACCGCATCGGCAATGTGCTTGCTGTGGTGGAAAAGGGTTCCTACGACGATGAGGAGAATCCGTATTTGCCGATATTTTACTCCTATCTTGATCAGTACATAACTGACACAATTGATATATACAACAGCATTACCGAAGAGGATATCGCCATCGCCCTTGCAAAAGCCGAAAATCCCCCGGAGGCGCCCCGTTCGGTTATACCTATTGACGCAAATGTTTCTTTTTATGATATTGACAGCGTAAAGGATCTTAACAAAGGGTTACTGAAAACCGATTGGGATCAAGGGGACTCCTATGCACCAGGCCCCTACAATGCAATAATATTTCCCTATATCACCGGATGCGTTGCAACAGCAGCGGCCCAAATAATGGCCTATCATGAGTTTCCAAACTACTTGCGCGATAATGGAGTGTCTACCGGGATACAGTACGAATGGAATCTAATGAAAGCCGATGCTTGGTATAAGTATGAAGTGGCCTGGTTGATGTGGGAAATCGGGCTGCGTGTTGGCATGAGCTGGGGAGTGGATAAGTACCATGATGGTAAAGGAAGTTCGGCATCCATAGCCAATGTTCCCGCAGCATTTGTCAATATGGGATATGTGAGCCCTATCGGCGTGATGGATTATGATTTTGGTGCTATAGCTGGGTCGATTAACGCCGATCGTCCTGTTATTGCAAGCGGAGCTGCTACAAAAACCACCCCTCAATTTTTGGGAATACAGGGAAAACCCTCTTATAGTAATGGCCATGCATGGGTTATAGACGGGTACCGCGCACGGTATATAGTGGTGAACCAGGTGATTATCAATCCCCAAAGCCCTATACTCTATGTTCATTGTAATTTAGGTTGGGGCGGTACCTGTGACGGCTGGTATTTTAGCGGCGTATTTTATGCCTTGCCCGGTCAGATTCCTGAGCCGGACCTGCCTGTTTCTCAACGCTCCACTGTGGAGAGGTTTTATCAATATCAACTGAAAATAATACCCTACGTCTATCCTCACCCGGTTTTAAAGAGCATCGGTTATTAAAAGGAGGCATGATATGAAGAAACACCCGGCTTTATTTTTAGCCCTCACGGTCCTTGCTGTTTTGGTGGGATCATGCAATTTATTCGATAAAGGTCCTGAAGTTGTATTTGACGTTGAAACCTTTAACCGGGAATGGGCGCTCTGGGAAGCGCAGGGTATACGGAATTATCAGTATATCCAGGTGTCTTCCAATGAGAAATATGGAGGATCATTGGACACTGCGCGGGTTACGGTACGGGAAAACAAGGATCCTGTGATTGAATTGCTGGATGGGTGGATGAAAGAAAATGTTCCCCCGGAATCCTGGAATACGTATCCTTTCAGCCTTACTATTTCGGGTATATACCCGTGGATGGAAAGGTGTTTTTCCAATGCAATTGCGAGAGGCGATAATGTAACGATTTTGATTGTCTATCATCCCCAATATCATTATCCGCAAGATCTTTACTATCATATTAGCAGCACTGAGTCTGATTTGGACGGAGATGGGGGGAGTATAACGATTCACATCTCTGAGTTTATGCCCCTAACGGACTAAGGCAATGAGGGCAAGAAATTTGGTGCTGAAATTTTGTGCTTGGCCCCCTGCGGTTTTAAAGAGTATCGGTTACTAAAAAGAGACTCAATTTTTTTTTCGGAGGAGCTTTATGAGAAACTACAAGTTGATTGTGACTTCCTGCGTGATGCTGGCATTTATGGGTGTAGGGGTGTTGGGTGCACAGGAAATCTCCAAGAATTGGATCGGGGCCAATGTGGGATTTTTGGGCGGCGGTGTTCAATATGAACGGGTGATTACTCAAAAGATAACCATCGGGGCTGAAGCGTATGTGTTCATATTTCCTTGCAGCCTGGATAGTAAAAAGTACCGTGGCCTAGACGAAAATTACCGTCTCAATAGCTTGGGTGTTGAAGTGTATGGCCGGTATTATCCCTGGGGCGGCATTTTTTTTACGCAACTGGGACTTGGGGCCGGTATGAATATGATGCCCAGAACAACAGAATTGGTTTTTACACAAGGTTTTTTAATTGAAGGCGGTATTGGTTGGAAACTAGACCCCGGTAAAAAAGGGGGAGTGTTTATTGAACCACGGGTGTCTGTGCCTGTCGTTCTTGGAGCGTCAGAACCTGCTGTTCAGATAGCACCAGATGGAGGCAGTAATGAAAATAATGACAGCAAATTTGGCGTAGGAGTAGGATTCGCAGCTCGTTTTGGCATAGGGTATTCATTTTGAAAAATGCCTTATGCACAAGGCAAGAAATTGTTGGTCAGCAGTTTGCTGTACTTTTTGCAATTCAATAGGAAATCCCCCGGGTTTCCGAACAACGCCTACGGCGTTGAGTCCAATTGGCGTGACAGATGCGGAAATGACTGTGAATGGAGGGTATGGCTCAAAAATGGAAAGCAACGAATGGCATATAACGGCAGGGGTAGTGTGGCTGATTGGCATGTCAACGCAGAGGAACCATGCACGAAATCTACCCAGTGCACCTGTGATAGCCAAATTTAATTGACAAGCCGAAAAAACCGTGGCATCTTTTATTTAACGACGAGGGAAAAAGCGCCTAACCGCGGTAGGGGCTTTTGAGATCGCCGTACCAGGGCGTATGCCGTGGAAAGCTTGAGGTTGAGATGAATTCATCTCAAAAGAGGGGACTGTTATGAAAGGGAAATCTTTCTTGCTTTTTGCCTTAATCGTTGTTGTAACTCTATCCGGTTGTTACACAGAAGATGTAGCGTTTTTTGAGATCAGAACACGCATCTTTAAAACAAACGTCATCGGTATTTGCGGAGAAGCGTCTGCGGAACCGTATATCGAAATCCAATATAGCGTTGCTGATGACAACAACATCGGACATAATAAAACAGAAAGTATTATGGTTTCCCCTCCCTACATTTTTCAAAACGAGCAGGTATGTGCAAAATACGAATATCGCGATCACAATGTTGTGCGTGGAGCATATGTTGGGTATAGCACAGATTTGCTCCATGATTACGGAGAGGGCGGGGCAGAATACCTGCGTATTATAAACCATTCTTCCGATAAACCGGTTGAGTTTTTTTTCGCGGGGGCTCAGGATTTACCCAAATTACCCATGACAGCGAAAGAACAAAAAAGAATGTCGCTGGAATTCCCTGTAAGCATACCCTCCGTACAGTATAAAAGGGCGCCGCTGTATTATTTGCTTTTCCCCGAGCGCCGTCCGCAGTATGATGTATATGACATCAGTTTTACCGGTAACCAGTGTGGTGATATTATATTAACCAATCCATGGACGGTGGAAGATATTACCGCTTTATACCGCGCTGAATATGAAGGTTCATCTTCTGTCAAGTTGTTTGTTGATTACAATGATGGGAATGAGCAAGACAGGATAAGAAACGCGGTTGATGGTATTGATGGATGGGATGCGTACAAAGGTAGGATTTTTTACGGCGTTATTGAACCGGGAGAACAACTTGCGGGAGATGATAAAATTTGGCTCCTTGCAACACCGCTAATGTTTAACGATAGTTATTTTGTACGATATGAGCAATAAAAAATACCACGCAAAGACAAATATAACATTATTACTGTTATACCAAGTTGCCATGTTTGTCTTTGCAGGATGCGCAATATCTGTTGACCCAAACCCACAATTGGCCCCCGCAACGCTGATCTACATGATTGCAGACAACAATCTTGATTATTACGCCATGGCCAATATCAAGCAGATGGAACAGGGTATTCCCGATGATACAGAAACTAACATTTTTGTCTTTATTGACCGGAATTATGAGGCACTCGGAAATTCCTAGCGCAAAAGTGATATAATGCGATAGGAGAAAAGAATGGGATATACGCGAATGACTTTTGTAGAGCGGATGGATATATTCAGGCTGCTGTACGTAGAAAAACAGACCCA
>BNVD01000158.1 GCA_025997835.1 Spirochaetia bacterium | reverse complement strand
AGAATGCGGTGTTCACCCAGATATGGGTGGCACTCATTCTTTCTGTCTTGCTGTGGATTTGCAGAACCCTTGACGGCATATCTGCCTCGGCTCACCAAATATTGCAAATGATTAAGACAACATTGCTTTCAAAAAACTCGGTCTTTGGACTATGTACCAATACAGCACCGCCACCTGAAATATACTCTTCTCAGCTTCTTTTTGAGGGGGTACTATGATTAAACCGGACAGCAGTGATGACAAATATTTCCATGAATGATCCGGTATAAAAGAAAAAGTCTTTGGCGAAAAGGCAGGTAAATCAGACACCAAGTCACTTAGGGAAATAACAATATCATTATATTTTACTACCGTATAATAAATATCATCCCCGCTTTGTGTTCCATTCCATTTATATATTTTCATTTGACTATCATCGGATACACTACATTCAAGAAAAGGCAATTTTTCCATGATTTCATTTTCATTGTTTTTTAATTCCCGTAAAATAAACTCCATGATTATTTCATTTTTTCTATCTGCGTTTTCTAATAATCTTGGCAAACTCCATTGAAGTCTTTTTATATACATATATTCATCTTCATTTGGCAATTTGACAAATACAGCATCATTTTCTTCTGCATAACCAGAATTAATAAGGGAAAAAAGCACTGCTAAAATACAGAATTTTATAGCTTTATCTTTCATAATGGTTTTATTTTATAATGAAACTTTTATTTTGTCAATACCGTTTTTAGCGAAAATGTCGCATAACGTGAAAGCTATACGACATTTTTGCGGTTGCGATAAAGGAAACCGCAGGTTTCCAGCAACCGCAAAAATGTGCCGGAGAAAAAACGCACAAAGGCCAAAGGCCGACTGCGTTTTTTCGTAGGCCAAGCCGCTACTGCGGCGCAGCGTATAGCGTATGTTATACGAAGTGCCAAATCTGCTACAAAACACCACGTCTACAGATTTTGACACTTAATTTATCTTAATTAAGCTAAATTTTCCAATAATTCTTCTTTTAGCTTTTTCTTTAATCTCTTAGCCATCGGTAGAAATGTTGCTAATGTGATCCCTCCAGATATTACTGATCCTGCAATAGGAACCGCCTTACCTACACCTTTTGCAAAAATATCCTTTGTTAATTTTACTCCAAGCCATTTTGCTATTTGTTTTGCTATTTGAAAAATACCTAATTTTGTTAATGCCATTTTAGGTAAACGTTTCACAATTTCCTTCGCTAATAATTTCGAAATTATTTCTATTGCCTCATTTGCGGCTTTTGCACCAGACATGACCCCAATAAAAATAGTTAGTGTCAAGAGAAAATCATCACTTGCATCACCATCAAATTCAGGCCATCCATAAATATATGCTATTTTTTGTGCAATAACTATAACATGATAATAATACTGAGTTAAATCTGCAGGTATAGTACCTGCCATCCACCAACCACCTGGAAGACCTGCAACAGCAGAAATTGATGTTACCAATAATGTATGATACTTAATTACCCCATCGGCAATACGATCCATTCTTTTTATATCAACTCCAGCCCTTTGGGTACCAATTTGAATAATATTTTGTAAATCACTATTTTCATAAAATCGGCCAAACTCTTTTTCAAGAAAATGCGTTCTATTAACCTTTGCACCCGGTATTTTCATAGCCGCATTGAGAACATTAAACCATGCAGTTACTTCTTTCCCTTCATTTTCCATTTGTACTCTCCTCTATTTATGAAGATATTTAAAAATCCATATGGGATTTATAATACCATGATTTATTAACTCTGTCAAGTATTTTTTTCAAAAAACATCAAAACATTCATTAATATTTCATCATTTTAGAACCATTTCTGATTTGGCATTTCGTATAACGTGAAAAGTTTACGACGTTTTTGTGCCCCGAATAAGGAAACCGTAGGTTTCCAGGGGCACAAAAATGTGCCGGAGAAAAACCCCATAAAGGCGCTACTGCGCCGACTGGGGTTTTTCGTAGGCCAAGCCGCTACTGCGGCGCAGCGTAAACTGTATGTTATGTGCAGTTAATTTTGCTTTTATGTTATTTTTTATTATACTTTATAATTTCATATAATAATAAATATGGATCAAAAAAAGACTTTTTATATTCTATTCTTAACAATAACGCAGGGCCATAACTAAAATAAGGAGATGTAATTCTTCCAATTAATTGGCCTTTCTTTACAATATCTCCTTCATTTATATTTATTGGTTTTACTAAAATATAATTTATTTCAAGATCATTATTTTTTAATGTTATTGTTATTCCCAAATCATATTTATAATCAATATTTATTATTATACCATCCGTCATTGAATAAATATTTTCGTCAATATTACAGCCAAATATACTATAATATTGAAAAACAATATCATTTGTAAATTGATTTTTTTTAAAACCAAATCCAAAATAATTATCGTTAATAAAATTTATATTATTATTATCAAATGGTGAAATAAAATTTTCATTTACATAATGGTTAAATTCTTTCAATAACGATAAATAATTATTGTCTTCTTGAGAGAATGTATTTGAGGAAATATTTATAAAAATAATAATATATACTAATTTCTTTAACATTATTTATATACTATGCTATCGATAATATTATGTCAATATATTTACAAATATTTTCACACTAATTTCAAAATTAATTGCACATAACGTGAAAGCTATGCGACGTTTTTGCGGTTGCGATAAAGGAAACCGTAGGTTTCCAGCAACCGCAAAAATGTGCCGGAGAAAAACCCCACAAAGGGCGAAGCCCGACTGGGGTTTTTCGTAGGCCAAGCCGCTACTGCGGCGCAGCGTATAGCGTATGTTAGGCGAAGTACGATTTTTCTTTAAAATTTATTTTCTATTACCAAATTTAATAATACTTCTTCTATGTTCCTCCTTGTATCCAGTATATATTGTATTGATACTAATTTATTATCATTCAATATTTTATAATATATTTTCCATGGTTTTATATTTATTTCATGAATATCATTAATACCTATTTCTGATAATTCAGGTGATTTTCTGGTAGTAACTCTCTCAGATTTTAACAATTCGATTTTACCTATTATTTCATCATATACTTTTCGTGCGTTAATTGGCCCGGATTTTTCTATAATATATTTTAAAATATCATCAAAGGCATTTTCCCCATGTTTTGCCCAAATAATCTCTCTCATTTTATTTTCCGCTCAATGTGCGTTCAAAACGTTTTTTTGCATTTTCATGGGTCACAGTATTGCCATTTTTTAAGTCAATTTCACTGAAACTCAATAATTTTGCCAAATTTATAGCATTTAACGTCCTTTGGTAACTATCAATATCTATAATTACCGCCTTTGCCTCGCCATTTTGAGTTATTACTATGGGAGATTTTGTTTCTCCCACATTCTTAACAATCTCGGTGGTATGTGCCTTTACATAAGAAATCGGCTTAATATTCTGGACTAAATCTATCATAATATACCTCTTGTACATAATATAATACAACATTTCGGTTTAGTCAATACTTTATACAGAATTTTACATGATTTTTCTTATATTTTTGGGGACCACGTTAAAAATCGTATTTCGCCTAACGTGAAAGCTATACGACGTTTTTGCGATTGCGATAAAGGAAACCGCAGGTTTCCAGCAACCGCAAAAATGTGCCGGAGAAAAAACGCACAAAGGGCGTAGCCCGACTGCGTTTTTTCGTAGGCCAAGCCGCTACTGCGGCGCAGCGTATAGCGTATGTTATGCGAAGTAGGGGCGTACACCATATATTATTATTCTCCATTTAAAATAATATTTTATGGAACGAAATCTCCATAATGATTCCTAACATATTCAATAAGTAATGGAAAAATATTTTTGTCATCATTTATTTTATAAAATATTTCATCAAATTTATCTAAATTTAGTTTGTCCGAAAAAGACTTATAACTCTCACTTTGCAATTTTATTTTATCAAAATACTCAAAAAACTCACTTTTATTCAATTTTAACGGATTAATTTCTTTTATTATTTCTAAAATTAAATTATAATGTTCATTCCAACCAAATAATTTATAACCTTCAAGAGCATCAAAAATAAAATATCTTGAGGAATTAAATAAGAACTGATTAAAACCACCATTTTCTACTTCATAAACAATAACACCTGTCGCATAATACATCATTATTGCTGGCTTAATCTTTTGTATGTATTGATAATTATATTGTTCTTCAGTCAATTCATCCAAATAGTTATAAACGTATTGAGTTAGCATTACATCAATTTCCTCGTCCGTTGAGTCTTTTAATACCATTTCAGTAATTTTTATTTTATCTTCCATGATCCCATTCTCCTATGTTTTTTATCTTTTGTCAAGCTATTCTTATTCAAAAAAGTTTAGCCCCTATTTCGCATAACGTGAAAGCTATACGACGTTTTTGTGCCCCGAATAAGGAAACCGTAGGTTTCCAGGGGCACAAAAATGTACCGGAGAAAAACCCCACAAAGGCGCTACTGCGCCGACTGGGGTTTTTCGTAGGTCAAGCCGCTACTGCGGCGCAGCGTATAGCGTATGTTATACGCAGTACGGCCGTACCCCATATTTTATTTTAATATAAAATCATACAATACTATCGTTCCTATTAAATCAGGCCATGATTCATATGCACTTAAAGTACTCCTTACCGGTATGGTTGATGTATTTATCCATCTATTATATTTTAGGCACTCGGAAATTCCTAGCGCAAAAGTGATATAATGCGATAGGAGAAAAGAATGGGATATACGCGAATGACTTTTGTAGAGCGGATGGATATATTCAGGCTGCTGTACGTAGAAAAACAGACCCAGTCAAAAACAGCGGCATTGTTGGGCCGAAAACCGTCAACCATAAGCCGGGAACTGGAAAAGGGTATGGATAAGGGAATGTATAATCCCTGCATGGCCGAAATGGAACACCTTGCGGCCCGGAAACAGCAAAGCCCAAAACTGAAAATAGATGATAACATGTGGAACCTCATAAAACCGCATCTGGAAAGACGCTGGTCTCCAGAGGAGATTGCCAAATGGCTCAAGGCGGACTATCCTGAACATAAGGTGAGTGGTAAAACGATATATAATTATGTCCAGCTCCA
>BNVD01000157.1 GCA_025997835.1 Spirochaetia bacterium | reverse complement strand
ATCGCCTGACGGGTAACGCCGCCGTAGAGTGCCCCCTGAAAGCTCCGGTGCTGATCCTCCCGGTTCTGGGCGGCAACCCCGGCCTCGCGGCGTATGGCCGCTATCTGTTCCGGGGTATAGGATTCCGGGGACGGAACGGTCCGGGGATAGACGGTAAAGTTGTGGGGACGGTAAGAACGCCAGTTGTCCCGCAACGCCGCCGGGAGCAGCCGCCCTTCGGCCCAATAGAAGACTTCGTCCCCCGCCAGAATGGTCCAGTCCCCACCGGTGTTGGCCACGCCGATTACTTTATCGGGATAGGTATATTGATAGCTTTTCAGTACCAGTTCGCCCGGCAAGTCCTGGGCAAATATCCCCAACCCGGCGGTTTGGATAAACAGAAAGACGAACAGGATGAGGGGACGGCGTACCCCGCAGGGCATGATTTTATTCAAACGCGAGGCCGCCGTAGTAGACGGTTCTGTTTCGTTCGCCCATGGTTTTTACCAGCGGGCCGGAAACGAGTTTACCGGGTTTGCCAACAAGGAGGCGGCATTGCAACAGAGCAGCCGCCGCCTGAACACCGAAGGGACTGATCTTGCCGTTGTAGATGCTCGTAAAAAATTCATCGCCGTTGCCGGAGGCCAAAAGCCGGATACATTCTTCCGCCTGGGCCAGCGCGGTTGGATCATCTTCATGCTTTGAAAGATTCGCGGAAACCACAAAGAGGGTATGTTCCAGCAGGGGCTCGAAGATGATACGCAGGGCCTGGGCAAGGCTCGCAATCTGGGCAGAGGACCAGACATGGGCACGCCGGCCGCCCAGAGGGTGGCTGGTCAAAACCGGCACGATGGCCGCGTCGGGGAAGCAAAACTTGACGAAGGGGAGCAGTACCTCCAGGGTATGCTCCTGAAGGTGGGGGATGTCGTTGGTTTCAATGAGGGTACTACAGGAAGCCAAGCCATTTGAGAGTTCCAGGTCCACCGGAATGTTCCCCAATGGGGTGATAAAGTAGTCTGAATCGGAGAGGAAGATACCCGGCGCCTCAACGCCGTAGGAGGTCCCCAAAATCACCACCGTGGAGACCCCGGACGCTCCCGGCGGCAGTCTCCCTGCCACGGCGGCAAAGGCCGAGGCTGCAACCGCCCCGGATAAGTCCCAAGCCCCATGCGGGGCAATAATCGCCTGCGCGCTGCCGCCCGTACCCTGTTCAAGACCGAATGATTGTATCTGCCGTTTCATCGTTGTTTTTGTATCCGGGTAGAATAACCCGGCAACCGTGGGAGCCCGGCCCCGGCTCCCTGCTGAACTGTCCTTTTTACACATACACTAATTTTAGGATAATATACTAAACCCTGCAAGTTTTTTAAGTTTATTCTAGACTTTTTCTATACGGCAGTGTTCCAGTTCCTTGAGCCGTGCGCTATCCATCTTGATATGCAGGTTTTTCTCCTGAGTAGGGATAACCAGCCCTTTGGGGCCGTTCTTCGCCCGGCGGAGGAACTTGACCTGGGTGTAGAACAGGTCCGCGTCACCGTTAGCCCGGCCTTTGGAATAGAACAGGGCCAGGTTACCCGCGTCCAGCAGTATGTCTAGGGGAACGCTCTTCCCCGGGTGCTGTTTGATGAACACGTAGGAGCCGGGGAAGTCCCGGACGTGGAGCCAAAGGTCCTTGCCCTTGACGTGCCGCCTGAGCAGGGCATCGTTTTCCGCCGCGTCCCGGCCTACGATAATGAGCCAGTCCTTGCGGCGGAAGGAAAGCCCCGGCCGTTTCCGGTCCGCCGCCGCCGGGGGCTTGCCCCCCTTGTTTTTGAGCCGCTTGTGGAGCAGGAGGGGATTGGTCTCCCCCAACAGAGATTCCAGGGTAAGCCGAAGCCGGGCCAACTCCTGTTCCCCTGCGGCGATTTCGCCCTGAACCTCGGCCAGCCCGCTTTTCGCCTTCCGGTACTGTTCGTAGTATTGCTCCCCCTGGGCGGCGGGCTTTTTTTTCGGGTCCAGTTTGATTCTGATGGTCCCCCCGGCGTAGAAGTTATCCGCCTCAAGCCATGCATCCCCCAGTTTGATGCACCCAATATTCGCCATGATGATGTCCCCGTACTCCTTGAACCGGTCCGCCGCGGCGTAATCCGCCTCCTTTACCCGCAGCCGTTCCAGGGACGCCTCAAGCCGGGACATACTGGCCCCGTAACTCCGCCGGGCCTGTTCCCGCAGTACCTCCAAAGACAGGGCGCCGCCGTGTTCGGCGTAAAAGGCATCGATCCGTTCGTTAAAGGAGCCCGGACCGGGAAGCTCGCGGATGGCGTATTGGCGTTTGGGCGGCGCGGCGTCCTCCGCCGTGACCTGCGCCTCCTCCTCCGGCGCATACCGTCCCCCGGTGATCTCCCCCCGTCTGGGGCTCCGCCGCATAGCGTCCAGCACCGTCCCGTCCTCACCGGTGACAATCACGTTGGCGGCGTTGGACCAGAGCCGTATATAGAACCGGTACCGGTTTTTCCCCAGCCGGATAGCAAGCTGCACGATGCGGTTGTCCCCCAACTGCACCGCTTCCTCAATCCAGCCGTTGACAATCCGGGACTTGCAGAACTCGGCGAACCGCAGAGGCCGGTCCCCCTTTACTGCGCCGCGGGTAGTTTCGTGGAGCCGGCACGCCCCTGGGGTCAGGGCGATGAGCAATAAACTGACACGGCCCTTGTTGTAAAGCTGGAGAGTCAGCACATCGTAGGCGCTCTGGAACACCTTTTGTATCTGGGCGCCGGGCAAATCAAGCTCCGAAAGAATGCAATCAATTTCTTTCCAGTTTAACGACATGACCTCTCCAAACGGTAATGGTACCGGAAGCAGTGAGCGGGAACAAGGTCTGGGCATTATACTGGTAGCAATTCTCCTTTTAACTGCCGGAAATGCCCCACCCGTATCTTCCCCATCTTAAAGCAGGCAATTCATATATCCGACCTACAGGTCCGACGACAACGGTGGTCGGCCTGATGCCTTATTCGCATACAGCGGTCATTGTTGGGCCTACGCCGTGCTGTCTTATCAAACAACACGCTCTCGCGTGCTTTTACCGGGCGGGGGTAGCGGACGGCCTGATGCCCGCACATACGACAACCTACAAAAAAGCTTAGGGCGTCTTAGCCGGTAAAACGAATCCTTCAGCGGGAAAAAGCGCCTCGTTCGGGCAAAGTTGTTGTTCGTCGAGGGCGGGCAGCGGGCCGTCCGCTGCACCGCCCATATATGCCAGTAATGCAAATTGAGAATTGCTGTTATCAATATTGACACATCCCCCATATTACGCCATACAGAGATAGCACAAAGGAGCCAAGTGTTCAGGTACCGCTCTTTTTTCGATGTACAGTAGACTTTCAAAGGAACCACTATGAATAACGCGGCGAAATGTCCCCCAGAGAGCCTTGCATCCCGCATCCTCTATCAAAACGAACGCTACCTGATCGTGAATAAAATTCCCGGCGAAGCGGTAGAAGGCGCGAATACCGGAATGATCGATCTGCCGCAGCAGTTGGATAGCCTTTTAAGCCGGACGGACGCATCGAACAGGACCGGCGGTCTGCTGCTATCCCGCCATCCACGGCGCAGTTCCCTGCCGGAAGCAGTAAACCGGCTTGATGTTCCCGTTTCAGGCTGCACCCTCTTCGCCCTGAGCCCGGAAGCCCAGGCCGCCGCAAGCGCCCTGTTCCGTAAAGGAGCGGTAGAAAAACACTACTGGGCCATTATCGAGGCCCCCGAAGGTCTGCAAACCATGCCATCGGGAGAACTGGTACACTGGATAGGCGAGGACCGGCGGCACAGTAAAAGCATTGCCTTCGACGACGAAGCGCCGGGCCGGAAAAAAGCACTGCTCCGTTGCCGCATCCGGGGACGGGGAGACCGGTATGTGTTCCTTGACATTGAATTGATCACCGGTCGACGTCATCAAATTCGGGCGCAGCTGGCAGCCCTGGGCTTTCATATCAAGGGGGACCTCAAATACGGCGCAAAACGCAGCGAAAAAAACGGCGGCATACGCCTCCACGCCCGCTCCCTGCGCTTTCAGGATCCCGGTCCCGATGGCGCCTTAATCGAAGTTACCGCGCCCCCGCCGCTGATGGACCCGCTCTGGGAAGCCTTTATCGCGGCGGCAGAATAATTAAACGGTCGGTGATACATTCCGGGTTCGTCAAAAACGCCAGTAACGGCGCATTCCAGTCCGGCGTGGGCGCGTCACTGCCGTTCCAGCCGCCCTTCCGCGCTTCCTCAAGAAACCACCGGTACCGCGCAATAATGTAGTCCCGGACAGCGCCGCTTGCCTCAGGCGAGCCGGACTGCGTGAACAGAAGCGACGCGAAATCAACCGCCTCGTTTTCCGGGAACAGTGCGGGCTCAAACCGGGTCATGGCGTACATGGCGGCGGAAACACAATTCACACTGTGCTGTTTAACGTACAGAATCGCCTCGGTAATGTCCCGCGCCCCCCGGTGCAGCTCGTCAATCTGCGGGGCCATCCGGGCATCCTCCCCCAAACCGCGCAGTATCGCCCTGAATTTGGTATAGGTTCTAATCACCACCATTACATGCAGTGACGGAATACACATCAAGTGCGGATCCACCGCGTGGATCAGCACAAACCGGGGCTGGGCATAGTACCGGGGCCGGTCGGTAGTGGAAAGATTTTTGGTATACACCTCCGCGGCGAAACCGTAGAGCTTTCCCATAGTATCTATAAAATCCAACACCGGTTTAAACGCCAGCCGCCCATACCGGGACAGCAAAAAACCCAGCATTCGTATCCAGAACGCCACAAAATCCAGATAGATACCAACCCACCGCGGCGTAAAGGGAATCTCCGTATCCAAAGGATGATCCACCGCCGTAACCGGGAGGCGCCCCGGCCGCAACGCCGCCTTATACTGCAAAAAAAAGAAGTGATAAAAGATCGACTTAACGCACCCCACCGTCCCCTTCCGCAGCGCAGGATTCCTCATCACCCCAATAATCGCTCTCCCCATAGACTGCCCCGCCACCGTTTGTGCCGCCTGCACCGTTGTCTGTTTTCTCATGCCCGCTATTCTATAATATTGGTACTAACATTGCTATCACCATGAAACACTGCGGCAATGTGCAGTTTAACAGCAATACTACTATACAAACGTTAAAGTGTTTTGGTGTTGTGTGTACTGTTTTGACCAAAAAAATGTCCCGG
>BNVD01000156.1 GCA_025997835.1 Spirochaetia bacterium | reverse complement strand
CACCCAAAAGCCGCTTTATCCCCCAACCGGATAAAGCAGAAAAGTGCGCCAGAGAAACGGCAGCGCGCGGGTGTCAGTAAAAATAGGGGATGAGCGACTTTGGAGCCCGCGAAGCGGGCGGAGCAGGAGCCATCCCCTATTTTTACTGACAGGCCCCGCCAGCATATTCCTACCGGCGCACTTTTCTGATATATACAGTAAAGGCAGTAAAGACAGTAAAGCACAGACAAGACCAAGGAGACAAAGATTGATAACAGTAACCGACGTAACCCTATCCTACGGCGAACGCAGCCTCTTCAAAGACGTAAACGTAAAATTCACCCCCGGCAACTGCTACGGCATCATCGGCGCCAACGGAGCGGGGAAATCAACCTTCCTCAATATACTTTCCGGCGTTACCGAACACGATAAGGGCGAAATCGCCATCAGTTCCGGGGAACGCATGGCGGTGCTCAAACAGGATCACTTCGCCTTCGAGGAATACCCGGTCCTGGAGACGGTGATCATGGGGTACCCCAAGCTCTACGCGATACAGAAGGAGCGGGAAGCCATCTACGCCAAGGAAAATTTTTCCGAAGACGACGGAATGCGGGCCGCAGAACTGGAGGCGGACTTCGCCGACCTTGGCGGATGGGAGGCGGAAGCCCAGGCGTCACAGATGCTGTCGGGACTGGGGCTTGATGAAGCGGACCACAGTAAAACAATGGCGGAACTGGACGAGACCAAAAAGGTACGGGTACTGTTGGCGCAGGCCCTGTTCGGCAACCCGGATATTTTGCTGTTGGACGAGCCCACCAACGGCCTTGACCTTGAATCCATCACCTGGCTGGAAGAATTCCTCATCGAATTTCCCAACATCGTGATAGTGGTGTCCCATGACCGGCACTTCCTCAACGCAGTGTGTACCCATGTCTGCGACATCGACTACGGCAAGATCACCCTCTATTCAGGGAACTACGATTTCTGGTACCAGATGAGCCAGATGCTCCAGCGGCAGGCCAAGGATCAACTCAAGAAGCGGGAGGATAAGGCCAAAGACCTCAGGGAGTTTATTCAGCGCTTCGCCTCCAACGCCTCCAAGAGCCGTCAGGCCACGAGCCGCAAGAAGGTACTGGAAAAACTGGACCTGGACAGCGTTACTGCCACCAGCAGAAAATTCCCCTGGGTGGGATTCAAACCCGAACGGGAAATCGGCAACAACGTATTGCGGATAGAAAAACTGTCGTATTCATTTGAAGGAACAGAGTTACTGCACGATTTTTCCCTGATAGTAAATAAAAACGACAAGATAGCCTTTGTGGGGGTAGAACACGCCTCAAAGTCGGCTATCTTCAATATCATCGCCGGTGCTACCAAAGCCGCCGCCGGGGACTTCTACTGGGGGCAAACCACGAGCTTCTCATATTTCCCAAAGGAAAACAGCGCGTTCTTCAATTCGGACCTGTCCATTACCGACTGGCTCAAGCAGTACTCCCCGGATCAGGACGACACCTATGTGCGGAGCTTCCTGGGGCGTATGCTCTTTTCCGGGGACGAGGCCCTAAAGCCGGTGAATGTGCTTTCCGGGGGCGAGAAGGTCCGGTGTATGCTGTCGCGGATGATGCTCTCCGGGGCAAACGTACTCATTCTGGACGAACCCACCAATCATCTTGATTTGGAGGCCATCACCGCCCTCAACGACGGGCTTATCGCCTTTCCTGGGGTTATCCTGTTCAACTCCCACGACCACGAATTCGTCAACTCCGTAGCGAACCGGATCATCGAGATTGTACCGGGCGGTATTATCGATAGAATGATGCCCTTCGACGACTACCTCACCGACGATTCGGTAAAGGCACTGCGGGCACAGGCGTATCATCACGCGGAGCGGCTGAGTATTTAGGGCGTCGCTAAAACCCGGTTAGTTGAACTGGTTCCAAAATGAAAAACTGAAGAAGATAAACCACAGAGGGCACGGAGAACACAGAGAAGATTTTTTACTCAAAAACTCCGTGTTCTCTGTGTTCTCTGTGGTTAAATTCTTAATTTTGGAACGGCCTCAGTTTTCAGAGATTCCCTTTAGTCCGTTCGGGTGTTCCGCCAGTTTTCAAGGGACTCCAGCATGAAAGCGCGGATATCCATGTCATACACCTGTTTCAAGATTTCGCCTGACAAAACCGCTTCGGGTTTGCCCTGGGCGGCGAATTCCCCATTGGACATAACCGCGATGGTGTCGGCAAAACTGCGTGCCAGATTAAGGTCGTGCATCACACCGATAACCGTTTTATTGTTTTCCTTTGCCCAGCTTATCAGGTAGCGCAGTAATTCTACCTGATGTTTCAGATCAAGATGGTTGGTCGGCTCATCCAGCAGAATGATGTCCGGGTTTTGCGCCAGAGTCCGGGCAAGGAATACCCGTTGCAGCTGCCCGCCTGAAAGTTCATTTATCATCCTGTCCTTTACATCTGAAAGACCCAATCGGTTGATGGCGGTCTCTATAATTTCAGTATCAGTGCCGGAACTTCCAGCGAAGCTCCCCCCGGAAAGATTGCGCAGAAAACCTTCGGAATAGGCGTACCGGCCAAGGGAAACCGTATCGTATACACTGTAAGGGAAGTAAATCTCCGAAGCCTGGCTCATCAGGGCTATTTTTTTTGCAAGGGCTTTTCTGCTGTAAGATGACAGTTCACGTCCATCCAGCGTGATGTTTCCCCGGTAAGCCTGAATGTTGGCAATGGATTTTAACAGGGTGGTCTTGCCGCATCCGTTTGGGCCCACAACAAAGAAGACTTCACCCTTATCAACAGTAAAGCTGATGTCCCGGATAACATCTGTGCCGTTGTATCCGCTGTACAAGTTCTTTATTTCAAGCATATCACTTCTTCCTGAAGTACACCCACGCAAAGAAGGGCGCACCAATGATTGCGGTGACGGCTCCCACCGGAAGTTCCGAGGGAGACACGACCGTTCGTGCTATCAAATCGGTCAGCACCAATAGACCACCGCCGATAATAAACGACATGGGGATCACATCCTTATGTTTTGCCCCTACAATCTTCCGTGCCAAATGGGGGGCGATGAGATCAACGAAGCCGATAACGCCGCTCAGGGCAACCGCCCCTCCGGTTAGAACCGTTGAAAAAAACAGTAATTTGATCCGTAAGCCTTTTGTGTTTACCCCAATTGACTTTGCCTGCTCGTCTCCAAAGGTGAGGATATCCATTTCTTTTGTGTAGCATATAGTCCCAAGGAGTCCAATACCAAGGAAGGGGAGCATCAATCCTGCGTAGTTCCAGCCCTTGAGCGCAAAACTGCCCATCTGCCAATACAGCAGATTTTTAAGCTGCTCCCGGTACAGTGCAACCAGCAGGGTAATAACAGCATTTACAAACAGGGAAAACACCATCCCAAAGAGGATGATAGTATTATTGGAAAGGGTCTTGTCGATTTTTGACGCGCAGAAAATGACAAAAAAAACGGTGGCCAATCCAAACACAAACCCCGCAATGGGCAGGGTAAACGCGCCGATTAAGGGCAGGGCAATGCCTGAAAGCATCACCAGCCCGGCGCCCAGGGACGCGCCTGAGGAAACGCCCACGATAAACGGGGATGCCAGGGGGTTTTTCAAAACCGACTGAAACACGGTGCCGCTCACCGCGAGTGCGCCGCCCACGATAAAGGCAAGAATCGTCCGTGGCAGGCGCAGATTCCAGACTATAGATACGAGTTTAAGGTCCATCCCTTCTGTAAAAGGGCGGCCGCTCAGTTTATGAAACACTATGCTCACCGTATCAAAGAAGCTGATAGCGGAACTGCCAAGACTCGCCCCGGTAAAGAGTATTACCAGAGCGGCGATGATTCCCGCCGCGAACTTGGCGGGCAGCAGATCAGCGGTAGTTTTCATACGCATCAGGATACACCGCACGGGCCATTTGTTCCAGTGCCGGTACAATATGCTGGGAAGGACGGGACACCGAATCAATGTCAACGGTATGAATATCTCCGTTCTTTACTGCGGTAATATGTTCAAACCCCGGCCTGTTCTGTATATCGA
Source organism: Spirochaetia bacterium (assembly GCA_025997835.1). Lineage (GTDB taxonomy): Bacteria > Spirochaetota > Spirochaetia > Treponematales > Breznakiellaceae > BNVD01. The sequence goes on along the minus strand of BNVD01000156.1, from coordinate 1,199 downwards.
AAATATAATTACTGTCGGCGCTTCCCATAGTCAGTATCACATCGGGATTGCGCTCTATGATCGCCTCCACCGCCGGGGTAAACCAGTCCGGCTCACCGGCAAATACATTGTACGCGCCAATAACGGTTATCATCTCGGTGATGTAGTTATCCCGCCCGATGGTCACCATATAGGGCGGATAAGTCATCTCAAAATACACCGAACGCTTCTCCCGGATAGACGCGCCTATTTCAGCAATGCTGTCTACTTTCGCCTTCATCTCCCGAACCATTTCCTCCGCCCGCTCCTCTACGCCGAGAATATCTCCAAGGAAACGAATATCCGCATATATGCTGTCGATAGTCTTACTGGTCGGGATGTATACCACTGCAATTCCCATCTCTTTTATCAGCGCGAAAGGGTCCTCCCCGGAAACCGTTTGATTATGCCCGGCGGCAATGATGAGGTCGGGGTTAAGGCCCACAATAACTTCCCCATCGGGGTATGAGAAATCTATCCGGGCTATGTTTGCGGGGACACCCGGTACACCGGCAGAGATACTGTCCACGGCGACAAGTTTGTCCCCCAAGCCAAGCCCCAGCAGTATTTCTGTGTTTGAAGGGGCGGCGGAAATAATCCGGTTGTGTTCACCGTTCAGGGCAACGGTATTCCCGGCCCGGTCGGTTACGGTTTCGCTTTTTGGGGTACAAGCGGACAGTAGCAGCAGAAAGAGTAACACACCCCCGAACTTCCGACACAGGGCTTTTAGGCGCGTCTCTGTGTACCCTGTGGTTAGAATTTCTAATTCTTGAACCGGCTCGTTTAATTTCATTTTTTCTCCTTTGGAAGTTCAACATTAAACCGCACACCCAGGGTTACGGTGATACCGGGCATGGGGTAATCATCAACAGAATCATAAGAAACGTTGAGGAGGTTTCGCTCTACCGCAAAGACGGTAACGTTTTTCCCGATTTGCTGATTGACATTTACGCTCAGCAGAAAATAAGGGTCCAGTTTTGTAACGTTTGAGGTATTGGCAAAACGGGTACTCTCAAAATGGCCGGAAATCAGCAGAGAACCTGATTTGGAACCGACGGTTCCTTGTGAATTTTTTGCGCCCCAGGGAATATCCACCGCAACACCAATGGTGTGCATGGGCATATAGGGGATACGCTTATCCGATACAAAGTCATACCCATAGCTCAAGATGTAACTCAACA